>NZ_JAGEKO010000011.1:0-73092 GCF_017565345.1 Agrococcus sp. TF02-05
GGCGGCGCCGGCCACGGCTGCTGCTGCGCGGGCGGCGCCGGCCACGGCTGCTGCTGCGCGGGCGCCGCCGGCCAGGGAGGCTGCTGCTGCGCCGGCTGCGGCGGCCACGGCTGCCGCGCGGGCCCAGGCGCGCCGGTCCACCCGGCGCCCGCGGGGGCCGACGGCGCGAACGGCTGGCCGGGGGCACCCGGGCCGCTTGGCGCCGCCATGAGGCCATCCTGCACCGCGGGCGCGGTCTCGAGCACGGCGTTGCGCGAGAGCGCGCTCGCCCACGACTCCGACGCATCCCGCTCGATCGCGACCTTGATCGAGCGCATCGCGTGCTCGAAGAGCTCGCTCGCGTCGCGCTGATCGATCGCGCCGATGCCGGGCGAGAATGCGCTGTCGGGCACGTGGAACTGCACGCGCGCGAGCCGCGCGAGTCCGTAGATCGGGCCCTGCTGCACCGCGACCGACTGCACTCGCGCTTGCGGCACGATCTGCAGCGAGCGCCAGATGCGCCCCATGCGCAGCAGGAACGCGGCGTCGTGCACGTGGAAGCCGTTGCGCTTGACGGAGAACCACCGGAAGGCCCGCGCTCGCGGCGGGCTCACGACGAACGCGTCGGGCGCCTGGCCGAAGATGCCCGCGTCGATGAGCGGCGAGTGCGCGAGCTCGGGCAGCACGAGCCCGACGACGGTGCGCACGTCGCGCAGGTCGCCCACCGGCAGCAGGTAGTTCGCCATCTGCCCCGTGCCGCTCTGTCCCGAGCCGTCAGCCTTCATCTTGCCGGCGCGCGTGAACGTCACCTGCCACCAGCCGAACGGTCGCCACAGCAGCGGCTGCTTGATCTGCAGCGCGAAGATGCGGCCGGGCGGGATGATCTCGGTCGTCGTCGATGCGAGCCCGTAGGCGAGCCGGATGCCGTCGGGCGTCGCGGCGATCGAGTAGCGCAGCTTCGAGCCGAGCGACTTCATGCCGGCGACGAAGAAGGCGAACGCGCCGGGCAGGAGCGCGAACACCGCCCACCACTGCTGGAACCCGACGATCACGACGAGCGTCACGACGAGGTAGGCCACCGCCCACGCGATCGTGCCGTCGAGCAGCGACGAGAGCGCTATGCGCTTGACCGGGATGCGCACGAGCGAGTCGGGCGCGAGGTGCGCGATCTCGGCGTCCGGGCGCAGGATGTCGTCGACGACCGAGGCTCCGCCCGCGGCTCCGCGCTCGGCGGCGAGCCGCTCGGCGTCGGCGGCCGAGCGGCCCGACGCGCGGTCCATGATCTGGTACCGCAGCGCATCCGCCACCGACGAGCTCAAGTAGTTGAGGTCGACGTTCGAGTCGTTGCCCGCCTGCTGCACCTCGAACTTGCACGCGCCGAGCAGCCGCGCGAACCACGGCTTCTGGATGTTGATCGCCTGGATGCGCGCGAGCGGCGCCCGCCGGTGCTTCTTGACGAGGATGCCCTGCTCGACCTCGACCGCGTCGCCCGTGATGCGGAAGCGGTGCACGCGCCACGCGACCCAGAAGAGCACGACGCACACCACGACGAGCGCGATGACGCCGAGCAGCACCCACAGCAGCTGCTCGACGATGAAGTCGCCGAAGGGGTCCTCGTTGAACTCGTCGAACTCGTCCGGCACGAACGTCGCGAGCACGCGGTCGCGGAACGTCGAGATGAGGATGCCGAGCACGATGATGAGCGCGAGGCCGCCGCGCAGCAGCGGCGTCGCGGGGTGCAGCCGGTGCCACTCGCCGTCGACGAGCTCGATGGCCTTCTGGTGCGCCTGCTGCTGCGTGCTCGGAGCGGCGCCCGGGCCCGGCTGCTGCTGGGCGCCGGAGGCGGGCGGATGCGTCGGGCCGGCCTGCTGTTGCCAGCCCTGCGCGGGCTGGGGCTGCTGCCACCCCGCCGGCGGGCCGGGGCGCTGCTGCTGCGGGTCGGTCACAGGCCGGCCCGTCGCGACTCGGAGACGTCGACGAGGTGGTCGCGCAGCTCCTCCGCCGTCGAGCCGGGCATGCCGGGGATCGTGATCGCGCTCGAGGCGGCGGCGGTGACGAACTTGAGGGTCTTGAGCCCGAACATCCGCTCGATCGGGCCCTGCGTGATGTCGACGATCTGCATGCGGCCGTAGGGCACGGCGACGAAGCGGCGGAAGAGCATGCCACGGCGCACGAGCAGGTCGTCGGCGCGCTGCAGGTAGCCGATGGTGCGGGTGCGCAGGAACGCCCACACGGCGCTCACGATCGAGAGCACGACCGCGGCCGCGATCGGGATCCACCCCCAGGGCATCGGCAGCTGCTGGTCGTTCGCGAACCAGATCGGCACGGTCACGCCGATGCCGAGCACCGCCCAGCCGATCACGTTGCCGATCGAGTCGACGAGGGCGTAGCGCATGCTGACGCGCTGCCACTCGCCGGGGACGTCCAGGCGCTCGGCCACAGTTCCTCCTCTGCCGGTTCCTCCGGCGGTCGATCCAGGCGTGGCCAGGCTAGCCGCCCCGGGGCCGACGGGCCGTCTGGGATACTCGTCGGATGACGACCGACACCGAGCAGCGCAAGCGCCACCCGGGCCGATGGATCGCCGTCGGCATCGTCGGGGTCATCGTGCTGGCGCTCCTCGCCGCGATCGGCTGGTACTTCCTGCGGGTCAACCCCTCGCTCCAGCAGGTCGAGACGATCGAGACGGCCTTCCCCGAGGAATCCCTGCGGCCGACGGTCGAGCCGGTCGAGGGCAACGCCCCCGTCAACGTGCTGCTGCTCGGCAGCGACTCGCGCGCGACCGACGGCTCGCTGCTCACGGGCCTCGGCGACCGCGCCGACACCATCCTCGTCGCCCACATCCCGCCCGACCGCGAGACGGTGCAGATCATGTCGATCATGCGCGACTCGTGGGTCGAGATCCCCGGCCACCCGGGCATGCGCAAGGTCAACGCGGCGCTCGCGCTCGGCGGGGTGCCGCTCATGGTGCAGACGGTCGAGGGCATCATCGACCAGCGCATCGACCACGTCGCGGTGATCGACTTCGAGGGGTTCAAGGGGCTCACGACCGCGCTCGGCGGCGTGACGCTGCAGAACGACATCGCCTTCAGCGAGGGCGCCTACTCGTTCCCCGCCGGCGAGATCACCGTCGAGGGCGACGCGGCGCTCGCCTACGTGCGCGCCCGCTACCCCTTCAGCGACGGCGACTACCAGCGCGCCCACAACCAGCGGGCGCTCCTGCGCGGCGCGATCGAGCAGCTCATGACGCGCGAGAACCTCACGAACCCGGACCGGCTCGCGGGCATCTTCGCGACCGTCTCGCCGCACATGGCGATCACCGACACGCTCTCGCTGCCCGTCGGCGTCCAGCTCGCGACGCAGATGGCGCAGCTCGACTCCTCGCGCGTGCAGACCTTCACGATGCCGACGCTCGGCACCGGCATGGAGGGCTCGCAATCTGTCGTCTACGTCAACTGGGACGGGGTCGAGCAGATCCGCGAGGCGTTCGACGCGGAGTCGATGACCTCGTTCCAGCCGGCTCCCGAGCGTTGAGCCGGGGGCGCACAAGTCGGCGAAGCCGACTTCTGCGCGCAGGGCTCAAGGCCGAGTGGCGCGCCGCAGGCGCGCGTACCGAGGCCCCCTCAGGCGGGCTCAGGCGCGGACGCGCTCGGCGCCGCCTCGTCGTCATCGGGCGGCAGCACGCACCACGACTCGGCGACGAGCCCCGCGACGAGCTGCAGCACGCCCCCGACGAGCACGACGCCGAGCGCGACGAGCGCCTGCTCGGCGACGACCGAGCGGGTCGCGAAGAAGCCGATCGCGCCGAGCGCGGCGCCGGCGAGCAGCGCCCCGAGGGTCGAGGATGCCTTCGCGAAGCCGAGCACGCCGGTCGCGTGCCGGTAGTCGATGCGCCGCTTGCCGCGCCCCGCTTGCCGCACCGGCCACGCGGCGATGAGCAGCACGCCGCCGAGCACCGCGAGGGCGGGACCGAGCGTGAGCGGCGGCACGAGCGCCGCGCGGCCGGTCATGACGAGCATCGCCTCGAGCAGCCAGCCCGCGAGCGCGGCCGCGACGACGAGCAGGCCGACGACGAGCGGGCTCGTGCGCGTCACGGCAGCTTCCACGCATCGCCGTGCGCGTAGTCCGCGAGCTCGGCGATCGGCCCGTGGCCGGGGATCGAGGCGCGGGGCTCGACCTCGAGCCACGGCTGCAGCACGAACTGCCGCTCGTGCGCCCGCGGGTGCGGGATGACGAGCCGATCCTCGGCGTGCTCCATCTCTCCGATCGCGACGATGTCGATGTCGATCGTGCGGCTCCCCCACCGCTGCGAGCGCTCGCGGCCGAGCGCCGCCTCGACGGCCTGCACGGCGTCGAGCAGGTCGATGGGCTCCATCGTCGTGCCGACGATGACGACGATGTTCACGTAGTCGGGCGAGAGGCCCTCGCCGTCAGGGTGCCACGAGGGCGACTCCCACGCGCTCGAGCGGAGCAGCACCCGGATGCCGTCGATCGCGTCGAGGGCGCGCACGGCCGCGTCGATGGTCGCGACCCGGTCGCCGAGGTTGGCGCCGAGCGAGAGGACGGCGCGGCGCTCGAGCTGGAGCCTCATCGGATGCCCTCCCGGTGCCGGAGCCGACCGCGGCCGAGCGAGACCGACACGTCGCCGAACGGCACGTCGATCGGCGCGCTCGGCTTGTGCACCGTGACGTGGGCGTGGTCGACGCGGCGGTCCTCGAGGCACACGCGCGCGATCCGGTCGGCGAGCGTCTCGATGAGGTCGACGGGATCGCGCTCGACCGCGGCGACGATGCGCTCGGCGAGCTCGCCGTAGTGCACGGTGCGGGCGACGTCGTCGCTCGCGACCGCGTCGCGCACGTCGAGGGCGAGCTCGACGTCGATCACGAACTCCTGGCCGTCGCGGCGCTCCTCCGGCAGCACGCCGTGGTGACCGCGGGCGCGGATGCCCCGCAGCGCGATGGTGCCCGCGAGCCGCTCGACGTCGCCGGTCGCGTCGTCCCAGCCCGGGCCATCGGCGCGCTCGACCGCCGCGAGCGCGCGCAGCGCCGACACGGTCGAGGCGACGTCGTGCACGCGCAGCGCGTGTGCGCCGCGCTGCGCCGCGAGCAGCGAGGTCGCGGCTGTCGGCGCGTCGCGCTCCTCGACGGGTGCGCCCTCGGGCAGCAGCGCGCCGAGGAAGCGCTTGCGGCTCGTGCCGACGAGCACCGGGAGGCCGAGCTCGATGACGCGATGGAGGTTCGCGAGCAGCCGCCAGTTGTCGCCCGGCTCCTTCGAGAAGCCGAAGCCGGGGTCGACGATGATGCGCTCGCGCGGGATGCCGGCCGCGACCGCGGCCTCGACGCGCGCGGCGAGGTGCTCGACGACGTCGGCGACGACGTCGTCGTAGCGCGTGTCCTGCGTCACGTCGATGCCGCGCGAGTGCATGAGCACGATGCTCGCGCCGCCCTCGGCGACCGCGTCGAGCATCCCCTCGTCGTGCAGGCCCGCGGTGACGTCGTTGACGATCTCTGCTCCCGCGGCGACGACGGCGCGAGCGGTGGATGCGTGGATGGTGTCGACCGAGACGCGCACGCCCTCGCGCACGAGCTCCTCGACGACCGGCAGGATGCGCGAGAGCTCCTCGGCGGGATCGATCGGGTCGGCGCCGGGCCTCGTCGACTCGCCCCCGATGTCGATGACGTCGGCGCCCTGCGCGCGGAGCCTGCGCGCGTGCGCGATCGCCGCGCCCGGGTCGACGTAGCGGCCGCCGTCGCTGAACGAGTCGGGCGTGACGTTGAGGATGCCCCACACCTCGGTCATCGCTACCTCCGCTCCCCGATGAGGGCCATGATCTCAGCCCGCTCGATCGGCTCGGCGAGCCGGCCGCGGCTCGCGACCGTCACCGTCGACGAGTTGACCTGCCGCGACCCGCGCGCGCCGACGCATCCGTGGACCGCGTCGACGACGACGAGCACGCCCTCGGGCTCGAGGCCCGCGACGAGCGCGTCGGCGATCTCGTCGGTGAGCCGCTCCTGGATCTGCGGCCGCGAGGCGATCGTCTCGACGACGCGCGGGATGCGGCCGAGGCCGACGATCCGGTCGCCGGGCAGGTAGGCGACGTGCGCGATGCCGGTGAACGGCAGCAGGTGGTGCTCGCACATCGAGCGGAACTCGATGTCGCGCAGCAGCACCATCTCGCCCCGCTCGCCCGCGAGGTCCGCGGTGTCGAGGTGGGCCGACGCATCCTCGCCGACGCCCGCGAAGTACTCGGCGTACGCCTCCGCGACCCGGCGCGGCGTCTCGGCGAGGCCGGGCCGCGCGGGGTCGTCGCCGATCGCCGCGAGCAGCTCGCGCACGGCCGCGGCGACGCGCGTCCGGTCGACCGCCATCAGCCCGCGGGCTCGGTGGCGACGTCGGGCTCGACGACCTCGTCGACGTGCTGCGACACCGGCAGCTCGATCGGCGGCCGGTCGCTCACCGGCCGGTCGGGGTGCGAGAGCCACTGCGGCCGCTCGGGCAGCTTCTCGACGTCGGCGAAGATCTCGGCGAGCGCGAGGTGGTCGAGCGTCTCGCGCTCGAGGAGCTCGCCGGCCAGGCGGTCGAGCACGTCGCGGTTCTGGTTGAGCACTTGCCACGCCTCGGTGTGCGCCTGCTCGATGAGCGCGCGCACCTCGCGGTCGACGGCCTCGGAGAGCGACGGCGAGTAGTCGCGGCCGCCGCCCATGTCGCGGCCGAAGAAGGCCTCCGACTGGTTGCTGCCGAGCTTGACGGCGCCGATCGCCGCGGTCATGCCGTACTCGGTCACCATCTTGCGGGCGATGCCGGTCGCCTTCTCGATGTCGTTGCCGGCGCCGGTCGTCGGGTCGTGGAAGACGATCTCCTCGGCGACGCGGCCGCCCATCGCGTAGGTGAGCTGATCGAGCAGCTCGTTGCGGGTGACGGAGTACTTGTCGTTGACGGGCAGCACCATCGTGTAGCCGAGGGCGCGGCCGCGGGGCAGGATCGTCACCTTCGTGACGGGGTCGGAGTGCCGCATCGCCGCCGCCGCGAGCGCGTGGCCGCCCTCGTGGTAGGCGGTGATGAGCCGCTCCTTGTCGTTCATGACGCGCGTGCGGCGCTGGGGGCCCGCCATGACGCGGTCGACGGCCTCGTCGAGCGCCTCGTCGGTGATCTGCGTCGCGTTGCCGCGCGCGGTGAGGAGCGCCGCCTCGTTGAGGACGTTCGCGAGGTCGGCGCCCGTGAAGCCGGGCGTCTTCCGCGCGAGCACCGACAGGTCGACGCCGGCGGCGATCGGCTTGCCCTTCGCGTGCACCTTGAGGATCGTCTCGCGGCCCTTCATGTCGGGGGCGTCGACGCCGATCTGGCGGTCGAAGCGGCCCGGGCGCAGGAGCGCGGGGTCGAGGATGTCGGGGCGGTTCGTCGCGGCGATGAGGATGACGTTCGTCTTGACGTCGAAGCCGTCCATCTCGACGAGCAGCTGGTTGAGCGTCTGCTCGCGCTCGTCGTGCCCGCCGCCGAGGCCCGCGCCGCGCTGACGGCCGACGGCGTCGATCTCGTCGACGAAGATGATCGCCGGCGCGTTCTCCTTCGCCTGCTCGAAGAGGTCGCGCACGCGGCTCGCGCCGACGCCGACGAACATCTCGACGAAGTCGGAGCCGGAGATCGAGTAGAACGGCACGCCGGCTTCGCCCGCGACGGCGCGCGCGAGGAGCGTCTTGCCCGTGCCGGGAGGGCCGTAGAGCAGCACGCCCTTCGGGATGCGCGCGCCGACCGCCTGGAACTTCGACGGGTCCTGCAGGAACTCCTTGATCTCGCCGAGCTCCTCGACCGCCTCGTCGGCGCCCGCGACGTCGGCGAACTTCACCTGCGGCATGTCTTTCGAGATGAGCTGGGCCTTCGACTTGCCGAACTGCATCACGCCGCGGTTGCCGCCCGAGAGGCGGGTCATGAAGAAGTAGAAGAGCGCGCCGAGCAGCAGCACGGGCAGCAGGATGCTGAACAGCGACAGCAGCCAGTTGGCCTGCGGCACCTCGTCGATGTAGCCGTTCTCGGGATCCGCCTCGGTGATGGCGTCGACGAGCTCCTCGCCGCGCGGCGCGACGTAGTAGAACTGCACCCGCTCGCCGTACTCCTCGTGCGGCTCGGTGAGGATGAGGTCGACGCGCTGCTCGCCGTCGACGATGCGCGCCTGCGCGACGTCGCCGTCGGCGATGAGCTGCATGCCGACGTCGGTCTGCACGGGCCGGTACTGCGGCGTCATGAAGAAGCTGAACGCGATGCCGACGATCAGGAGCGCGATCACGATCCACGGGATCGGTCCGCGCAAGAACCTCTTGAAGCCCTTGTCCTTGTCCTTCTCAGTCGCCATTCGGACAGGCTATCGCCGCAGTCGGTGCGCCCATCCCGTGTTCGCTGTGGGCGGGCTGGCCGCTATCCCTCGAGCAGCTCGAGCGACATGACGATCGCTCGGAGCGTCGCGTACTCGGGGTCGGCGACGTACTGCTGCGCGGCGTCGAGCGAGGCCACGGCCCACGGCGAGCCGTCGCCCGAGCCGCTCGCGACGACCTCGGAGCCGAACGAGACGATGCCCGCGGGCGTCTCGATCGCGTTCACGATCGGGCACTGCGGCCGCTGCGCCGCGTCGGCCGGCAGCAGCCCCATGCTGAAGACCCACTGGTCGCCGAGCTGCAGCGCTGCGGCGCCGTACGCGGCGCCGGCGACGCCGTCGATCGCGACCTCCTGCCGGTCGAGGCCGAGCGTGCGCCAGGCGACCGGCGTGCCGGCAGCGTCGACGCACGTGCCGTCGCCCGTGTCGGGGTCCTCGGCGTAGCCGAGCTGCCGCTGCCCCGCGGGGCTGAGGACCTCGAGCCCGCCCGGCGCCTCGGCGACGGTCCACTCGGCCGGGATGCGGAAGGTCGCGCTGCCGCTCGGCACGGGGACCTGCTGCCAACCGGTCGTGTCGACCCCGGCGATCTCGGCCGGCAGCGACGACTCGATCTCGGGCGGCGCCTCGGCCGCGGGCGCCGTCGGCGGCGGCGCGGTGATGCCGGGAGGGATCGACGGCCCGGGCGCCGGCTCCTCCGAGGCGCTGCATCCCGCGAGCGCGAGCGCCGCCGTGACGAGGACGAGCGGCACGAGCGGGCGATGGAGCGGCTTCACCCCTCCATGATCGCAAACGCGAGCGACCCCGCGGCTGGGAGCACGCATCCGCCTCTCTACTCGCCGGAGTAGACGTGCGGCGCGAGCACGCCGATGCCGCGCATGTTGCGGTACTTCTCGGCGTAGTCGAGGCCGTAGCCGATGACGAACTCGTTGGGGATGTCGAAGCCGCAGTACTTGACGTCGACCTGCACCTTGAGCGCGTCGGGCTTGCGCAGCATCGTGCAGATCTCGACGGAGGCGGCGCCGCGCGACTCGAGGTTGGCTCGCAGCCACGAGAGGGTGAGGCCCGAGTCGATGATGTCCTCGACGATGAGCACGTGGCGCCCCGTGAGGTCGGTGTCGAGGTCCTTCAGGATGCGGACGACGCCCGAGGAGACGGTGCCGGAGCCGTAGGACGAGACGGCCATCCAATCCATCTCGATGTGGCGGTGCAGGGCGCGCGCCAGGTCGGCCATCACCATGACGGCGCCGCGCAGGACGCCGACGAGCAGCAGGTCCTTGCCCTCGTAGTCGGCCTCGATCTCGCGCGCGAGCTCCTGGAGCTTCGCGTGGAGCTCCTCCTCGGTGATGAGAGTCTTGGCGAGGTCGGCCTCGACGTGGCTGAAGTCCATCTGCGCTCCTGGCGGTCGGCGTGGGGGTGGCTCCAACCTACCGGCGCGCGCTACCGACGCGCGGCGGTCAGCGGTGCTCGAACGAGCCCAGCACCTCGCGGATCGCGAGGTACTCATCGGAATCGAGGTACGCGCGAGCAGCCGCGAAGTCGGCGAACTGCGGGTACGACATCCCCTCGTCGTCGACGATCTGCAGCAGCAGGTAGTCGTAGCCACCCGGGGCGTCGTCCCCATGCAGCGCGAGGATCCCGGGCTCGCACGCGGCTTGCGCGTCGTTCTGGGAGACGCCAGCGGCGAACGTGACTTCGCCGGTTCCATCCTTGAAGGCGAGCGACACAACGGCGGCCCCAGAACCGACGACGAGCTCAGGCAGCGGCGTCACCTCGAACACCTCGGTCTCGGGTCGCTCGCAGGGCCAGAAGTCGGTCGCGTACTGGCCGCCGCTCGCGATCGCCTCGAACCGCAGCATCGGTGTGCCGGACGCGTCGCGCACCAGCCCGCGGTAGTCCGTCCACTCCGCGCGCCCCTCGACCACTTCCGCGTCGATCTCGGCCGTCCAGCCGTCAGGGATCCGCCAGCTGGTGCGGCCGTCGCCGACCTCGACCGTCGTCCAGGCGGCCGGCTCCTCCTCGGGCTCGGCGGTGGGCGTCGGCTCAGCGGCGGCCGTGCCGCTCGGCGCGGGAGCGGCAGCGCTCGGCGAAGGCACAGCGTCCGCCCGCTCGAGCGCGCGGCTCGCGCACGCGCTCAGTCCGAGCAGTACCGCCGCCGCGAGGGTCGCGGCGCAGAGCCGACCGCTGATCGTGCGCCGGTGATGGGGCATCGTCGTTCCTCCCGAAGGGCGCGGTGCCCGTCGCACCGTCATGCCGATTCTGATGGCTGGGCGGCGCCGAGCGCGTCACGATCTGGCAACGACCGCTGTGTCGGGCGCCAACGGCGACGAGGACCAGTCGACGGCCCTCGTGCGACGCCCGCATGAGCGGTCGCCGCTGCGGCCGCCGTCACCGCCTGGCGGTCGGCCCGCGCGCGGCAGATCACGTCCGGTAGGAGCCGAGGATCTCGACGATGGTGGCATACTCGTCGGTCTCCATGTACGAGCCCGCGTCGTCGAGGGAGTCGATGGTCCAGAGCGACGGCTCGACGGCGAGCACCTCGAGCGGGCGCAGCTCGCCGCACGGGCCACCGCCGATGTCGACGAAGTCGTGCATCGCGAGCAGCTGCTGCCCGTTCAGTGCGGTGAGCGTCGCCGAATCCATCCAGCGCTCGTGCGGAACCTGCACATCCGTGCGTTCAGCATCCGGCGCGAAGAGCTCCGACTCGGCCTCGAGGGTCCAGCGCGGCGGACAGCGGAACGAGACGCTGCCGCGTTCGGTCGCGAACGCGAGCCAGTCGCCCGTGTCGACGGCGCGCGCATCGCCCGACGCGGTCGGGCTCGCGCTCGCGACGGGAGCTGCGGAAGCCGCGGGATCGGCGTGCGGCGTCGCGAGCGCGCTCGGCTCCGCCTGCGCACCAGCCGCACATCCGGTCAGCAGCAGCGCACCGAGCGCGGCGACGAGCGCGCGGTCGCGCGCGGGATGAGCGGTCACGGTCGTCCTCGCGACCGACGGAGCGCATCCGCACGCCGTCATGCTCAGCATCAAGCGTCCCTCACCCGGGGCGGATCACAGTTCCGCAACGAAGCGCGGACCGCGCTGCGTCAGGCCGCGACGAAGACGAGCCGGCGGCCTTCGCGCGAGACCCGGATGCCGGGGAGGTGGATCGGGCCCTGGCCGTGCCAGTCGGTGACGAGGCGCGAGACCTCGAGCGTCTGCTGCCGCGTGAGCGCGGTGTGGAACTCGCTCTGCACCGCGAGTCGGATGATGCGCTGGCGGAGGGCCGGCGGGTTCGCGCCGAGGCCGCCGACGTCGAGCGAGAGGCCGCCCTCGGCGTGCTCGACGAGGTCGCCGATCTGCTCCTGCGCGAAGTGGGCGAGCGCCTCGGCGTCCTCGCGCAGCGTGTCGGCGGTGCGGGTCAGGGCGAGCGCCACTCCGCCGCCGAGCACCTCGTCGAGCATCGGCAGCACCCGGTGCCGCACCCGCACGCGCAGGAACCGCTCGTCGTCGTTGTGCGGGTCGCTCCACGGCTCGAGGCCCTGGTCGCGGCACGCCTGGTGCGTCGTCGCGCGCCGCACCTGCAGCAGCGGCCGGCGCAGGAAGCCGATGCGCGGGTGCATGCCCCACAGGCTCTCGGGGCCGGAGCCGCGCGCGAGCCCGATGAGCACGGTCTCCGCCTGGTCGTCGAGCGTGTGGCCGAGCAGCACGGCGGATGCGCCGGCGTCCTTCCGCGCCTTGAGGAGCGCCGCGTAGCGCGCCTGGCGCGCGGCCGCCTCGGGGCTCCCGTCGGGCGCGACCTGCACGGGCACGACGCGCACGGGGTCGAGGCCGAGCTCGCGCGCCTGCGCGGCCGCGCGCTCGGCGATGTCGGCGCTGCCCGGCTGCAGCTGGTGGTCGACGACGACGGCGCCGGCCCGCAGACCGGCGCGCTGCGCCTCGAAGGCGGTCGCCCCCGCGAGGGCGAGCGAGTCGGCGCCGCCCGAGAGCGCGACGAGCACGAGCGCTCCCTCGGGGAGGTCGGCGATCGCCTCGCGCACCGCCCGGCGCACGTCGGCGACGGCAGGCGTCAGCCGCGGTCGACGGTCGCTTTCGGGCATGAAGTAACCTTATGCCGATTCCTCACCCCCACGAGAAGGAGCCGCTCTTGGCCGCCTACGACGTCGTCATCGAGATCCCCAAGGGGAGCCGCAACAAGTACGAGGTCGATCACGAGACGGGCCGCGTCTACCTCGACCGGGTGCTGTTCACGACCTTCGTCTACCCGACGGACTACGGCTTCTTCGAGGGCACGCTCGGCCTCGACGGCGACCCGGTCGACGCGCTCGTGCTGCTCGAGTACCCGGTGCCGCCGGGCGTCTTCGTGCGCGTGCGCCCCGTCGGCCAGCTCAACATGGAGGACGACGGCGGCATCGACACGAAGGTCATCTGCGTGCTCGAGAAGGACCCGCGCTGGGCCCACATCCAGGACATCGGCGACGTGCCGCAGCAGATCCGCAACGAGATCGAGCACTTCTTCCTGCACTACAAGGACCTCGAGCCCGGCAAGTGGGCGAAGCTCGGCGACTGGGAGGGCGCGGAGGCCGCGGAGGCGACCGTGCAGGCCGGCCTCGCCGCCTTCGACGCCG
This sequence comes from Agrococcus sp. TF02-05, assembly GCF_017565345.1. Taxonomy (NCBI): domain Bacteria; kingdom Bacillati; phylum Actinomycetota; class Actinomycetes; order Micrococcales; family Microbacteriaceae; genus Agrococcus; species Agrococcus sp. TF02-05. Next base: position 12,943 of record NZ_JAGEKO010000011.1, read on the forward strand.
AGCACGGCGACCAGAGCGGCGAGGGCGTCGAGAAGCCCGAGGGCGGGCGCGACGTCACCGACTGACGCACCACGACGCGAAGAGGGGCGCACCGCGAGGTGCGCCCCTCTTCGCGTCCCTGCTCTTGACTGGCGCCGGCGGCGATCGAGTGGCGCCTCCCGTCGCTGAGTGGCGCCGCCGGTCACTGCGTGGCGCCTCGGATGGGAGCGTTCATGTGGCAGCCGGTGCTCATCCTGCGCGCTCGCGCCGACCGCGCACGTCTGGGAGGCGCGGCACGCACTTGCGGGGAGCCCCACTCACCCTCGGGACGCACCACTCACCCGCCGGAGACGCCACTCAGGCGCGGCAGGCGCCACTCGAGCGCAGGGGCGCGCAGCGGCACTCGGCGACGCTCGACGTGCGGGTCAGCGGAGGTAGACGCCTCGCGCGTTGAGGAACGGCTCCGGGTTGACGAGCGAGCCGTTGACACGCACCTGGAAGTGCAAGTGGCAGCCGGTCGAGTGGCCGGTGTTGCCCTCGTAGCCGACGACCTGGCCGCGGCTCACGCGCGCCCCGTAGCCGACGCTCGCGGGCTGCGACATGTGGGCGTACTCGGTCTGGATGCCGCCGCCGTGGTTGATGTAGAGGATGTTCGCGCCGTAGATGTCGCGGCCGCGGAAGACGACCGTGCCCGCGGCAGGGGCGAAGATCGGCGTGCCGCAACCGGCTGCGATGTCGATGCCGGCGTGCAGCTTGCGGCCGAGCTTGCCGACCGGGTCGTTGCGCCAGCCGTAGGCGGAGGTGAAGCGGCCGTAGTGCGGCGTCTGCCAGCCGCTGCTCGCCGGCGGCGCGACGGGCACGGTGCCCCCGCCGCCAGAGCCGCCACCGGAGCCGCCCGAGCCCGCGGCGGCGCGGGCCGCCTCCTCGGCGAGGCGCCGGGCCTCGGCCTCGGCGGCAGCGCGGGCTGCCGCCGCGCGGCGCTCCTCCTCGATGCGGCGGAGGCGCTCCTGCTCGGCCAGCCAGGCGCGGTGGCGCTGGCCCGCCTGGTAGTCGGCCTCGGTCGCGGCGCGGTTCTGCTCGAGCACCGCGAGCTGCGCCTCGAGCTGCGCCCGGTGCTCCTGCTCGCGGGCGACGGCCGCCTCGGCGGCGACGGCGGCGTCGGCCGCAGCGGCGAAGGCGGCGTCGGCCGCCTCCTTGAGCTCCTGCAGCGCATCGCGTGCGACGACCGCTTGCGCCTGGAGCGCGGATGCGGTGTTCGCGTCCTGCTGCGCCTGCTCGTAGAGCGAGTCGGCGGTGCCCGCGACGCGGTCCATGAGGTCGAGCCGGTAGAGCCACGTGTCGGCGGAGCCGGGGTTGGCGAAGAGCTCGGCGCTCATGTCGCCCGTGCCGCCCGTGCGGGCGAGCTGCGCGGCGAGCTGGCCGGCAGCGAGCTCCGACTCGTCGGCGCGGGCGAACGCCTCATCGGCCTGCTGCTGGAGGCGCTCCGCGACCGCGACGGCCTCGTCGTAGACCCGCTGCGCCTCGATCGCCTCGGCGGCCTTCTGGTCGGCGAACGCGCGAGCGCTCGCGAGCTCGCTCTCGAGCTGCCCGATGAGCGCTCGGATGTCGGCGATCTGCTGGTTCTTCGCGGCCTCGTCGCCGCGCGCCTGCTCGACCTCGGCCCAGGTCGGGAACCCGTACTCGTCGACGGCCTCGGCCGACGGCGCGCCGGGGACGACGAATCCGACCACGAGTGCCGCGACCGCGATCGTCGTCGCGGCCGCTCGGCGGACGCCGCGCGAATGGGCGCGGGTCCGTGCGCCTCGGGCCGACTCGTCGGGCTCGTGCATCTCGCTCCTGCCGCAGCGCAGGGCTGCTGAAGACCTCATCGTGCTCCCCGACTGAGCGTGAGCCACGACACAACGGGTGCAACCCTAGCAACTATCATGTTCGACCTGAAGGTTGAGAATCGACGGATGCGGTGAGGCGTGTCGCGCTCGGAGCGGGGCCGGTTTGCACGAGGCCGCCCGGTCGGGTAACGTATCCCCTCGGTAGTCATGTGCTCCGGCGCATGGCCCCATCGTTTAGCGGCCTAGGACACCGCCCTTTCACGGCGGCAGCACGGGTTCGAATCCCGTTGGGGTCACTCACTCGCGGATTCATCTGTACGATGGGGACTACCGGAATGGCCCTGTAGCGCAGTTTGGTTAGCGCGCCGCCCTGTCACGGCGGAGGTCGCGGGTTCAAGTCCCGTCAGGGTCGCCATTGCCCTGGCCCTCTCGAGAGAGAGGGCCTTGTGCAAGGGCGGGCGAGAGCCCGCCTCGGCTCCTCGAGAGCCTGGCTCTGTAGCTCAGTTGGTAGAGCGTTCGACTGAAAATCGAAAGGTCACCGGATCGATGCCGGTCGGAGCCACCGTCAAGACCCCCGGCGAGCCGGGGGTCTTCTCGTCTCTGCGGGTCGCCTCGCGCCGCGCGCGAGCGCGATGATCCCCCTCCTCTCGAGCGCGACCGCTCGCTAGGCTCCTCGCGTGCGGATCCGTCCGACCGATCTCGTGGACGTCCTCGTGTACCTGGTGGTGCTCGGCGTGTTCATCCAGCTGTTCCCGGCCGTGATCTCGGAGACGTTCCTGCTCGCGCTCCTGACCGCGGTGCTGCTCAAGGCGGTGCTCGAGATCGTGCAGCTCGCGAAGCGGAGCGCCATCGCCCGCATCAAGGGCTCCGACCGAACGGCGGCGAAGGTCGTGAGCGTCGCCACGCTGCTGGTGCTGCTGCCGGGCAGCAAGCTCGTCGTGCTCGAGCTCGTCGACCTCGCGTTCGGCGACGCGGTGCGCCTCGGCGGCTTCCTCGACGTGACGATCCTCATCGTCGTGCTCATGCTCGCGCGAGCCGGCGTGCGCCGCGCCTTCCGCGGCCGAGCAGCGGCGACCGAGACGCGCGACGCCTAGTCGCCGATGAGCGCCCGGAGCGTCGCCGCGTCCTCGTTCGCGCCGAACGCCGGGAAGCCCGGCCGCAGCGGCAGTCCGCAGCGAGCGAGTCGAGCACGCCCGGGTCGAAGCCGAAGTCGTCGACGAGCTGCGCGACGAGCCGGCCGTAGTCGGCGCTCTCGTCGGGCGCGCAGCATCGGTGAACTCGTCGCTGAGGCCGTGGCTCTCTCATCTCCCATCAGCATCTCCACCATCGCCCTGACCCCTTCAGCGAGTCCTTGAGCAAGGGTGGGCGAGAGCCCGCCTCAGCTTCTCCCCAAGTCAGGCCCGCGACTTGCGATAGCCGGCAGCGATCGCGGCGGCCTCGGTGCGGAAGCACTCCTCCGGGTTGGTGGACGCGTAGTAGCGACCTGACGGCATGTGATAGATCATCGAATCCGCGTTGCCCTTGATGGGGGCCCACGACGGGCAGTTCCACGTGCCGCTGATCGGCCTCGTCCGGTTCGGGTACGTGACGGCCGCCGTCGCTCCCGAGGTCGCGGTCGCGGTCGTGTAGCCCGGCTGCGTGCCGGTGACGCGGACGCTGATGCGCTGGCCGATCTCGCTGGCGCGCAGCGTGAACGTGCCGCCGGTCGCTCCGGAGATGGCCGCCCCGTTGGCCAGCCACTGGTAGCGCAGGCTCGAGCCGCTCGTCCATGCGCCGGCATTGGCCGTGAGAGTGGTGCCCACGGTGGGGGCGCCCGAGGTCGTCGGGATGCCGGCCACCGTGCTTCTCGGGGAGACCACGGCGGTCGCACGCGAAGTCACGGCGACGGTCGAGTACCCCGCTTGCCTGCCCGTGACGCGGACACTGATCGACCTGCCGACGTCGCTCGCGCGAATCGTGAAGGTCGTGCCGGCTGCCCCCGCGATGACCGCGCCGTTCGCCAGCCACTGGTACTCGAGCGTCGTGCCATCCGTCCAGCTGCCGGGATCGACCGCGAGCGTGCTCCCGAACACCGCGCTCCCGCTGATCGTCGGCGTGCCGGCGACGGTGCAGCCCGTGTTCGCGGCGACGGCGTCGCTGAGCGACGCCGTCCCACCGAGGAAGACTCGGTGCGCTGCACCGAAGCTGTCCGCGGCGTCGCGCACCGTGCCCGGCAGGCACTCCGCCTTCGTCACGAACAGCGGTGCGCCGATGCGGCCCGCGAGGGCCGCGCCGGAGAGCGCGTCGGCGAACTTGAGGCCGTTCGCGAACATCGCGGTGGTCCCGACCGTGAAGAACGCTGCGTTGATGTTCGCTGCGACCTCGTACCGGTCGGCGCCGCCGAACCGCGAGACGCGGAACCCGAGGCTTCGCAGCTGCGCCTCGATCGCGGGCGAGACGGAGTTGGGGCCGCCGGCGATGTGCAGCTGCGAGACCTGAAGCCGCCGCAGCAGGGCGATCGTCTCGGAGGGCACGCTGGCGCTGCGGCCGTCCACCAGCAGCACCGGTGCGTCCAGACTGCCTGCGACCCCGGATGCGGCGAGCGCGTCCGGGAAGGTTCGACCTGTCGCGAGCATCGCCACGTCGGCGGTCTCGAACGCCTCGTCGGTGATCGTACGGCTCGCCTCGTAGCGGTCCGCACCGCCCGCCCTCACCACCTCGGGCGCAAGCGCCGCGAGCCGGTCGACTACGGCCGGTGAGATCGAGGCGGTGCCGCCGACGACGACGATCGCGGCGGGCTCGAGACGAGCGATCTCCGCGGCGACGCCCTCGTGGAGGGTCGTCGACCCGGTGAGGAGAAGCGGTCCTCCGATGTACGCCGCCGCGGCAGAGGCTGACAGCGCGTCCGGGAAGTCGGTGCCCTTCGCGACGTAGACGACGGGGACGCCGGGTGCGTAGCGCTGTGAGATGCCGATCGCCACCTCGTAGCGATCCGCGCCACCGAGGCGGGTGCTCGCCTCGGTGAACGGGGCGATCACGGTCTGGGTCGGGTTCGGGTCGGCGGGCGGCTCCGTCGGCGCGGCCGCGGTCGGCGGCAGCGTCACCGGCTCCGCGCCGCAGTCACCCGAGAGGGTGCGAGCGATCGCCTCGTGCTCCGCGCGGTCCACCGCGAGCGACCAGCGGTACTTCATGAGTGCCCAACCGGTGACGTACTCGCACGCGTAGGCGGTGTTCGCCGGCAACCACTCCGCCGGATCCTTGTCCGCCTTCGACTGGTTCGATGAACCGGAGACCGCGACCAGCGCGTAGGGCACCGCGAGGTCGTTGGCGAACGCACGACGGGCCTCGTCGGTCCACTCCGACGCGCCGGAGCGCCATGCCTCGGCGAGGGCGACGACGTGGTCGATCTGGAGATCTGCGATGTCCGCGAAGGTCTGCCCGTCATACGCGGACAACCAGGAGCCGCCCCGGAGGCTGCACCCGGCGTCCACCGACACCGGCGTGGTGGATTCCTCGATCAGCACCTCGTAGCGGGTGTTGCAGCCATTGCCGTCGGCATCGATCCAGTGTTCGAAGCGATCTCTGTCGTATGCCGGAGCGACCGTCTCGGCAGCGACCGAGAGCAGGTCGGGCAGCTCGGAGGCGACCGCCGTCGCCGCGGTTGCGGGAGCGACGGGCACAATGGTGGACAGGACGGTGGCCAGCGCAGCGATGAGGCCGGCGCGCGCGCGATGACGCATGGGCGTGACTCCCTAGGACCGCCGGTGCGGGCGCTGGGAACGTCGGCACTGGCTGAGCGTGGACCGCAGGGTGCAGCGGAGACCGACCCTGGCGTGCGTCCCACTGTAGGTGCCGACCAGCGATGGCCGTGGCCAGGAGCCGACGGAAGCCTCAAGGACAGCGCTGCTCCACCTCAGGAGTGACCGAAGTCGCGGGACGGGGCGCGGGTGCGTCAGTCGCCGATGAGCGCCCGGAGCGTCGGCGCGTCCTCGTTCGCGCCGAACGCCGGGAAGCCCGGCTGCAGCCGCAGTCCGGCAGCGAGCGAGTCGAGCACGACCGGGTCGAAGCCGAAGTCGTCGACGAGCTGCGCGACGAGCCGCACGTCGTCGGGGCTGTCCCCCGCGACGGCGATCGCGCGTCGCTGCGGGCTCCCCGGCGAGCGCGGCCAATCGGCGAGGTCGTGGTAGCCCATGTGGTTGAACGCCTTCACGACGCGCGACTCGCGCAGGAACTCCTGCACGATCGTGCTCGTCGGCCGCTCGGGGTCGGTGAACTCGTCGCGGATGCCGTCGGTCTCCCACCAGTAGTTCATGGCGTCGACGACGACCTTGCCGCGCAGCTCCTCGACCGGCAGCCGGTCGTACTGGCCGAGCGGCAGCGCGAGGATCACGAGGTCGGCCCGGGCCGCAGCCTCGGCGGCGAGCATCGGCTCGGCGCCCGGCGCCATGTACTCGGCGATGAGCCGGATGCGCTGCGGCGAGCCCGAGGCGGCGATGAGCGTGCGGTGCCCGGCCGCGAGCGACAGTCGCGCGAGCACGGTGCCGATCTTCCCGGCGCCGAGGATGCCGATCGTGAGCGTCTCGCGGGGTCGCTCGGCGTCGGCGATGCTCGATGCGACCGTGTGCGCCATGCGGATGCTCTCCTCGTCGTGCGGATCCGTCGTGCTCCGGACCCGAGTGTGGCAACGCGGCCTGTGGGTTCCCCATTCCGCGTAGGGTGCCGACATGCGATTCCGCTGGCAGGACGGCGCGGTCACGCTCGACGGCTCGCCGATCGGGCATCCCGGCGACGGGTTCTGGAGCGCGTCGATGTCGCTCGACCTCGGTGGGGAGCGCTGGACCTATCGGACGGAGCCCGATTGGCTCGTCGGCACGAGCGGCGACGCGCGAGTCCGGATGGAGCGCGGTCGGTTCCTCGCCTCCGGCTGGGGCTTCGACGGTCCGAGCGGCACCGGCGAGCTCCAGCGCACGACCAACGCGCTGCTCGGCAGGCTGCACTTCGACGTGCACCACGCCGGCGAGCGGATCGGCGAGATCGCGCCCGAGGGCCCGTGGCTGTACCGACCCGCGCTCACCCTCGAGCGCCCGCTGCACCACGCGGAGGCCGTCATGCTGCTGTGGGCGGCGTCGCGCATCGACGCCCGCCGACCGCTGCGCACCATCCGCTCGATGTCCGGCATCTCCGGCGGATCGTGATCGCCCTGTCGCGTCCGGCGCTTCCCGTTCGTAGACAAGGTGACGCGGTCGACGGGGCCGCTCGAGAGGAGACAGCAATGGTGCAGTACTTGATCGCCTTCAACGACGAATGGGTTCCGGCCCACACCGCCGAGGAGCTGCGCGCGAAGAGCGCGGCCTCGGGTGCGGTGATCGAGCAGATGCGGGAGGCGGGCGTCTACGTGTTCGGGGACGGCGGCCTCGACGCATCCACCGTCGTCTGCAGCGTCGTGAACCAGGGCGGCGAGCCCGTCTTCACCGACGGGCCCTACGTCGAGACGAAGGAGCACCCCGGCGGCTTCGCCGTGATCGACGTGCCCGACGACGAGGCCGCCCGTCACTGGGCGGGCCGGCTCGCCGTCGCGCTCGACTGGCCTCAGGAGGTGCACCGCTTCCCCTCCGGCATGGCGGAGATCGTCGAGCGGCACGCGCAGGAGCGTGACTGACATGGCGCGCTACCTGCTGTCGGTCTTCGGCCCCGCCGTGCGGGAGCCGTTCGGCGAGTACGGCTCCCGGGAGGCGATGGCGCACGCGCTCGCCGACACCGGGGCCTTCAACGAGCGCCTCGAGCGGGGCGGCCACTTCGTCTTCGCCGACGGGCTCGCCGAGGCGAGCACCGCGACGACCGTCGACGGGCGGGGCGATCGGCCCATCGTCGCCGACGGCCCCTACCTCGAGTCGAAGGAGCACCTCGGCGGCTTCTGGGTCATCGAGGCCGCCGACCTCGACGAGGCCATCGCGCTCGCGGCGGAGGGCTCGAGGGTGTGCCGGAACCCGGTCGAGGTGCGCCCCTTCAACACCGCGGAGTCCGTGCGGGCGATGCTGGACGCGTGACGGATCCGGTCGGCCTCGCGATCGCCCGCGCTCACCGCACCGAGTGGGCGCGGGTGGTCGCCGGGCTGTCCCGCCGCTTCGGCGACCTCGACCTCGCGGAGGACGCCGCCGCTGAGGCCTTCCTCGCGGCCGTCGAGCGCTGGGAGCGCGACGGCGTGCCGCCCAACCCCGGCGGATGGCTCGCCACGACCGCCCGCCGCAAGGCGATCGATCGGCTGCGGCGCGAGGCGCAGCGGCAGGGCAAGCACGAGGCGGCGCTCATGATCGTCGACGACTCCCCTCCCGAGCCCGCCGGCGCCGTCGACGACGACCGGCTGCGGCTGCTGTTCACGTGCTGCCATCCCGCGCTCGCCATGGAGGCTCGCGTCGCGCTCACGCTGCGGCTCGTCGCCGGACTGACGGTCGCCGACATCGCGCGCGCGTTCCTCGTGCCGGAGCCGACGATGGCGCAGCGGCTCACGCGCGCGAAGCGGAAGATCCGCGAGGCGCGGATCCCCTACCGCGTGCCCTCGGCGGCAGACATCGGCGAGCGCCTCCAGGGTGTGCTCACGGTCGTGTACCTCGTCTTCAACGAGGGCTACCTCGCGGGCTCCGGCGCCGAGCCGGTGCGCCGAGATCTCTCCGACGAGGCGATCCGGCTCGGCCGGCTGCTGCGCGAGCTGCGGCCGGACGACGGCGAGGTCGCGGGGCTGCTCGCCCTCATGCTGCTCGCCGAGGCGCGGCGCCCCGTCCGCGTCTCGCCCTCGGGCGAGCTGGTGACGCTCGACCGACAGGACCGCGCCGCCTGGCACCGGGACCTGCTCGATGAGGGGCACGCGCTCGTGCGTGCGCGTGCGGCGACCGGTGCGGCGCCCGGCCGCTTCCAGCTGCTCGCCGCGATCAGCGCGGTGCACACCGCGGCCCCGACCGCGCCCGAGACCGACTGGCCGCAGGTCGTCGCGCTCTACGACCGGCTCGCCGCCCTCGACCCGTCGCCGATCGTGCGGCTCAACCGAGCGGTCGCGATCGGCGAGGTCGACGGCCCGGCGGCCGCGCTCGTCGAGGTCGACCGGGTGGCGGACGAGCTCGACGGGTACCACCCCCTCCACGCGACTCGAGCCGACCTGCTGCGGCGACTGGCGCGCATCCCCGAGGCGCGCGCCGCCTACGACCGGGCGCTCGAGCTCACCGGCAACGCGGCGGAGCGCGCCTTCCTCGCCCGCCGGCGCGACGAGCTCGCCGAGTGACGGCGGCGCTCGTCAGTCGGTCGAGTCGACGAGCGGCTCGGCCGCAGGGTCGGGCTGCCGGCCGCGGTGGAAGCGGCGACCGCTCACGCGCGCGATCTCGATGCGCACGAACTCGCGCTTCACGCTCGGCACGAGCGACCGGATCGGCAGCTGCTCGGCCTCCTCGAGCTCGCGGCTCGACTCGAGCCGGCGGGCGGTGCCGTGCGCGACGACGCTCCACGCCTCGCGCTCGCCGATGTGGTCGATCTCGAAGACCACATCGTCGGCGAGCAGCACCCCGGCGAGCTTCGTGCCGGGCGCGGTGCGGAACGTCACGTCGCGGCCGTCCGCGTGGTAGTTGATCGGGAACACCTCGAGCACGTCGCCGACGCGGAACGCGATGCGCCCGAACTCGAAGGCGCGCAGCAGCTTGAGGCACTCGTCCTCGCTGATCTCGATCATCCCGGGCGCGCTCATGGCCTCATCGTGCCAAAGCCCCGGCGGCCGCGCCAGGGGTCGCCGCGCGCTCAGCGCTCCCGCTGCGCTCGCTCCTCGCGCAAGCGCGCCGCGAGGCCCGCCTCGTCGGCGAGCCGCGGCTCGGTCCGCAGCTCGGGGCGCACGCCCGCCTTGTCGGCGTAGAACGCGCGGATGCGGTCCATGTCGGCCGGGACGTCGCCCGTGAGCGAGATGGTCGGGCCGAGCCCGGCCGTGCGGGTCGTCGCATCGACGAAGCCGAGGGTGACGGGGAGGCCGGCCTCGAGGGCGATGCGGTAGAAGCCGCTCCGCCACTGCTTCGAGCGGCGCGTGCCGTCGGGGGTGACGACGATCGCGGCGCGCGGGTCGTCGCGCACGAGCGCGACGACGCGGTCGACGAGTCCCGCCGGGTCGTCGCGGTCGACCGGGATCCCGCCGAGGCGGTGCATCACCCAGCCGAGCGGACCCTGGAACAGCTCCCGCTTGCCGAGCCAGCGCACCGGCAGCCGCGCATCCCACGCGATCCCGAGCATGAGCACGAAGTCGCGGTTGGAGGTGTGCGGAGCGCCGATGAGCAGCCGTGCGCCCTCGACGCGGGGCCGCTCGCGCACGAGCCGCCACGGGCTGAGCGCCCAGTGCAGCCGGGCGAGCGCGTAGCGGACGGGCTGCCGCTTCGGAGCCCTCCGGGTCATCGCCTCGTCGCCAGCATCGGGCACTCGAACGGGTCGCGGGCGGCGAGGCCCACGCGGTTCAGGTAGCGGATGACGGAGGCGTAGGCGCCGACCATGTTCGTCTCGGTGTAGGTGATGCCGTGCTCGCGGCAGTGGGCGCGCACGATCTCGCTCGCCGCGCGCAGGTGCGGGCGGGCCATGTTGGGGAACAGGTGGTGCTCCACCTGGTAGTTGAGGCCGCCCATGAGCGCACTCGTGCCCCAGCCGCGGATGTTGCGCGAGGTGCGCACCTGCTTCGTGAAGAAGTCGAGCTTCGCGTCGCGGCTGACGGTCGGCATCCCCTTGTGGTTCGGCGCGAAGGACGCGCCCATGCCGATGCCGAAGACGGCGAGCTGCACGCCGAGGAAGGCGAGCGCCATGAGCGGCGGCATGACGAGCAGGAGGAACGTGATCAGCAGGGCGAAGCGGCCCGCGATGAGGCCGAGCTCGAGCCAGCGGCCGACGACCGGGCGGCGCTCGAGCAGGGTGATGATCGAGCGCACGTGCAGGTTGGCGCCCTCGAAGGTCAGCAGCGGGAAGAAGAGCCAGCCCTGGCGCTGCGTCACCCAGCGCTGGATGCCGCGCGCCTTCTTGGCGTCGCTCGGCAGGAACGAGATCGTGTCGATCTCGATGTCGGGGTCTCGGCCGATCTGGTTGGGGTTCGCGTGGTGGCGCGAGTGCTTCGTCATCCACCACTGGTGGCTGATGCCGACGACGCCCGCGGCGAGGATGCGGCCGAGCCGGTCGTTCGCGGGGCCCGACTTGAGCACCTGGCGGTGCGAGGCCTCGTGCGCGATGAACGCGATCTGGGTGAGCACGATGCCGAGTCCCGCGGCGATGAGCAGCTGGAACCACGAGTCGCCCAGCAGCACGGAGCCGACGAGCAGCCCGACGAGCGCGACGCCGAGACCGGCCATGAGCCACGCGTAGAAGCCCACGCGGCGCTCGAGCAGGCCGGCGTCGCGCACGGCCTTCGCGACGACCCGGAAGTCGGCGCGCGCTCCTCGCTCGGAGGGCGGTGTCGTGGAGCGGAGCTCGCCCTGCGAGCTCCTCACGGCGGTCATCGTGGTCATGGTGCCCCTCTCGGGCTCGTCGGCGACTTCCCAGCCGATGCGGGCCTGGCGACCTTCTCGATCGTGACCCCGGATGCTTTACAGCGTATGGCGTACGCAATTCCGTTGACCGCATGTGCCCTGTGGATCGCGTCTGCATCCGCGGCACGGACGGCGGCGGGCAGCAGCGCGGGGACCCGTCGAGCGACGGGTCCCCGCGTGAGCGGCCGTGGTCAGCGGGCGGCGAGCTCCGCGTCCTGCTCGTCGTCAGCCGCATCCGCCGACGGCGCCGACACCGAGTCGGCCGAGGGCGCCGACTGCGCCGACATGACGTCTGCCGGGGGCACGGGCGCGGCGCCCGCGGTCGCGATGGGCTGCGCTGCCGGGTCGGACGCGCGCTTCCGCTTCTCCGGCACGGGCAGCGTGCCGGCGGCCCGCAGCTGCGCGTAGTGCGCCATCGCCGCCGCCTGGCGCTCGGCCTCGGCGCCGGTCGCGATGTGCGCGCGCAGGTGCTCGTCGCCGAGGCCGAAGGCCGCGACGAGGTCGAGCGCGTGCGGGCGCAGCTTGCGCAGCAGCACCTCGATCGTCGAGGTGACGGCCTTCGAGCGCGCGCCCGAGAGGCGGCCGTTCTCGAGGTGCCACGCGGCGTGCTCCTCGATGATCGTGAGCGCGAAGAGGTCGCGCACGTGCGTCATGACCTCCTTCGTCGCCGCGGGCATCCGCTCGACCGCCGCGTCGAGCGCGTCGTACTGCTGCAGCTCGACCCACGCTCGCGCGGCCTCGATGAGCTCGTGCTGCTCGTCGTTGAACGCCGCGGCGGCGCCGGCCTGGTCCTTCGGGGCGCTCCGCAGCCGGCCCGCGATGTCGGCGACCATCTGCTCGACGCGGTCCTCGAGCAGGTCGCGCTGCACCTCGCGGTCGCGGAGCGCGAGCGACGACTTCTTCACGTTGCGGAGGTCGCGCACGTCCTGCGAGAGGGTGCGGAGGCCGACGAACGAGGTCGCGCGGTCGAAGAGCTGGTCGGCGGCGAAGCGCGCGATGTCGGCCTTCGAGGCGCCCTTGAACTGCTTCGAGAAGTCGCCGAGCAGGCGCTTGCCGACGAGCTGGAGCAGCACGGTGTTGTCGCCCTCGAAGGTGACGTAGACGTCGGTGTCGGCGCGCAGCTGCACGAGCCGGTTCTCGCCGAGGAAGCCCGCGCCGCCGCACGCCTCGCGCGCCTCCTGGAGCGTGTCGAGCATCTGCCACGTCGAGAGCGCCTTGAGGCCGGCGGCGAGGGTCTCGAGGTCCTCGCGCTCCTCGGGGGTGTCGGTGCGGCCCGAGAAGACGCCGTCGAACTTCGAGAGCAGGATCTCGTGCGCGTACGACTGCGCGTAGGCCTTCGCGAGCCGTGTGAAGAGGCGGCGCTGGTGCCGGCGGTAGTCGAGCAGCACCTCCTCCTCGGCGTTGCTCGAGGCGTTGAACTGGCGCCGCTCGGTGCCGTAGCGGATCGCGATCGCGAGCGCGGCCTTCTGCGCGACGACGGCGGCGCCGTCGAGCGAGACGCGGCCCTGCACGAGCGTGCCGAGCATCGTGAAGAAGCGCCGGCCGGGGCTCGCGATCGGGCTCGAGTAGGTGCCGTCGGGCGCGACGTCGCCGTAGCGGTTGAGCAGGTTCGTGCGCGGCACGCGCACGTTCGTGAAGTGGAGGCGGCCGTTGTCGATGCCGTTGAGCCCGCCCTTGTAGCCGTCGTCCTCGCCCCCGACGCCGGGCAGGAACGCACCCTCGTCGTCGCGCAGCGGCACGTAGAAGGCGTGCACGCCGTGGTCGACGCCCTTCGTGATGAGCTTGGCGAAGACGACCGCGTGCTTGCCGTGCAGCGCGGCGTTGCCGAGGTAGTCCTTCCACGCGCCGCGGAACGGCGTGTGGATGACGAACTCCTCGGTCGCCTCGTCGTAGGTCGCGGTCGTGCCGATCGAGGCGACGTCCGAGCCGTGGCCGGTCTCGGTCATCGCGAAGGCGCCCGGCACGTCGAGGCTGATGATGGCCGGCAGCAGCTCGTCGTGGTGGCGCCGCGTGCCGAGGTGCAGCACCGCCGCGCCGAACAGCCCGTACTGCACGCCCGACTTGATCTGCAGGCTCGGGTCGGCGAGCACGAGCTCCTCGAACCCGGCGATGTTGCCGCCGTGGTCGTCGGCGCCGCCGAAGCGCTCCGGGAACGCGGCGTGGACGGCGCCGTCGGCGACGAGCATGTGCATCTGCTCGAGCACGCGCTCGCGGTGGTCGGCCATCGTCAGGTCGTCGACGCGCTGGTAGCGCGGGTCGGCGACCTTGGCGCGCGCCGCGAGGCGGCGCTCGGCCCACGTGCCGAGCAGGTCGCGGCCGAGCCAGTCGACGTCGACCCGGCCCTGCGGGCGCGGGCTCGTCGAGCGCTGGCGGTCGGTGCGGTCGGCCATGGTTCCTCCTTCAGGACAGGACGGATGCGTCCTCACGGTAGGCACGACCGTCGAGGCCCCGCGAGGGCGTTGGCCCCGACCGCAATCGGCGCCGGTGGCGCCGCGCACCCGCTTGTGCCGGATCGACAACGGCCGGACGCATCCGCTGTCCGGGTCCGCAGGGGCGCGATTCAGCCCATCGCGTCGAAGATCGCCTCGCCCGCGACGAGCGTGAGCGCGACGGGCATGCCGCGCAGCGCCGCCGCGGCCTCGTGCGCGTCGTCGGTGCCGGGCAGCGGCGCGCCGAGCACGACGAGGTCGGCCGGCTCGCCGACGGCGACGCTCGTGCGGCTCGAGGCCGCGATCGCCTGCTCGAGCGAGAGCGCCTCCTCCGGCTGCCACGGCGCCTCGTCGCCGCGCGTGCGCGTCACCGCGGTCGCGATGCCGAGCCACGGGTCGAGCGGCGTCACGGGCGCGTCGGAGCCCAGCACGACGCGCACGCCGGCGTCGACGAGCGAGCGCAGCCGATAGGCGTCGCGCGAGCGATCGGCCCACAGCGAGGCCATGAGCTCGCGGTCGTCGAGCGCGTGCTCGGGCTGCACCGAGGCGACGATGCCGAGCCGCGCCATGCGCGGGATGTCGGCCCCGGCGACGAGCTGCGCGTGCTCGATGCGGCCGCCGACGCCCGCGCGCTCGAACGCGTCGATCGCCGCGGTGACGGCCGCGTCGCCGATCGCGTGGACCATCGCGTCGAGACCGAGCTCGCCCGCGCGCGCGAGCAGCCGGTCGAGCGCCTCGTCGTCGACGTTGCGGACGCCCCTGCCGAAGTCGCCGCCGTCGACCTTGGCGCTCGAGGTGCCGTACGGATGCGCGGTCCACGCCGTGCGCGTGCCGAGCGAGCCGTCGGAGATCACCTTGAGCCCGCCCACCCGCGCCCTGCCCGCGATGACGTCGCCCGAGCGGAGCCCGCGCTCGGCGGCGAGCTCGAGCTCGTCGGCGTAGATGCCGACGTCGACGCGCGTCGGCGTCGCCCTGCCGGGACGCATCCACTGCCCGACCGCGTCGCCGAACTCGAGGTCGACGACGCCGACGACACCGCGCGACGCGGCCGCCGCGAGGGCGTCGACGACGTGGCGGTCGAGGGCGTCGGGGTCGAGCATCGCCTCGACGTCGCCGAGGGCGGCGAAGGCGGCGTCCTCGCGGAGCAGCGCGCCGTCGAGCTCGAGCCCGAGGCGCTCGAGCATCGCGGTGTTCGGCCACGAGCAGTGCACGTCGCTCGAGACGACGAGCGTCGGCACGGGGCCGGTCGCCTCGTCGAGCAGCGCGCGGGTCGGCGCGGCGGGCCAGAGGCCGTCGCGCATGCCGACGAGCACGAGCGGGTCGGGGCCGGAGTGCCGCACGACCGCCGCGGCGGCGATCGCGGCCGCCTCCTCCGCCGACTCGGCGGCGAGCACGCTCTGGCGCGTGCGGTGCCGCGCCCACTGGCTCATGTGCGTGTGCTCGTCCCACAGGCCGGGGACGACGACCGCGCCCTCGAGGTCGCGGCGCTCCCCCGTCGACGGGGTCGAACCGGCCGGGCTGATGCGCTCGATCTCGCCCTCGACGATGTCGATGTCGGTCAGGGAGCCGTCGAGGAGCCGGGCGTTCGCGAGTCGCATGGCTCCATTGTGGGGCCCCGCTGCAGGGCCGCTGCGCGCTCGCCGCGTCAGTGCGAGGGCCGCGGCTCGCGGCGGCGCGCGATGCGCTCGAGATCCGGCTTCCGGCGCGGCGCCTGCTGGCGCAGCAGCACGACGACGGTCGCGAGCGATCCGACGACGCCGATCGCGGCGATGATGGCGAGCCACGTGGGGTCCGTGGCGACGCTGCTGGCCCAGGTCGCGTCCATGCGTCGATGATGCGACCGCGATGGCGGGAGCACCAGGGGTCGGTTCGCGGGCGAAGGCCCGACGATCGAGTCGTCGGGCCTTCGGCGATCGGGATGCGCGGGCGTCATCGGGCGGGCACCGCGCCGCCCCAGATGCTCGCGTCGATGACCGGCTGGGCCATCTGCGGAGCGAGGCCGTTCCCAGGCGCGTCGAGGCGGTGCGAGAGCTGCTCCTCGATCGTCGCGGCGAGGCGTCGCGCGTCGTCGTCGAGCGAGCGGTCCCGCAGCTGGGCGAGGCGCTCCGCGTCGG
Source organism: Agrococcus sp. TF02-05 (assembly GCF_017565345.1). NCBI lineage: Bacteria > Bacillati > Actinomycetota > Actinomycetes > Micrococcales > Microbacteriaceae > Agrococcus > Agrococcus sp. TF02-05. Next base: position 28,803 of record NZ_JAGEKO010000011.1, read on the forward strand.
TCGCGACGCGGGGCGCGCGCTGGCGGACCAGCGCGGTGACGGAGCCGACGATCGCGACGGCGCCGAGGACGAGGAGGATGAGGAGCCAGGTGGTGTTCATGGCAGGAAGTCTGCGCTTGCCAAGATCCCGCCACGAGTGGCAGGGTCGTCAATGTCCGACAACATCCTGCCAATCGTCCGGAGGGTTCGATGCTCAAGGTGGCCTGCATCGTCGACGACGACCTCAGCGCGTTCGAGCTCGCCGTCGCCGGCGAGGTCTTCGGCTACGACCGCTCGGATCGGGGCGTGCCGCGGCACGACTTCCGGGTCGTCACGCAGACGCCCGGGCCCGTGCGGGTCTCGGGCGGCCTGAACCTGCCGATGATGGTGGAGCACGGGCTCGACTTCGCCGACGAGGCCGACCTGCTCATCGTCACGCCCTACGCGCAGTGCGAGTACGACGGCGAGTGCTCGCTCGCCGTCTCGCGCGTGCTCCAGCGCGCCGTCGACCGCGGCGCTCGCGTGCTCGCGCTGTGCTCCGGGGCGTTCGTCGCGGCCAAGGCCGGCATCCTCGACGGCCGGCGCGCGACGACGCACTGGCGGCACATCGACGACCTCGCGGCGCAGTTCCCGCACATCGCGCTCGAGCGCGACGCGCTGTGGGTCGACGACGGGCCCGTCACGACGAGCGCCGGCACCGCGGCGGCGATCGACGCGTCGCTGCACGTCGTGCGCCAGCTGCACGGCGCGCAGGCCGCCGCGGTCATCGCCCGCTCGATGGTCGTGCCGCCGCTGCGCGACGGCGGCCAGTCGCAGTTCGCCGTCGGCCCCGTCGCCGAGCAGCGCGCCGAGACGCTCGCGCCGCTCATCGACTGGATGGTCGCGCACCTCGACGAGGAGCACACCGTCGCCTCGCTCGCGCGACGGGCGAACCTCTCGGAGCGCACGTTCGCGCGCCGGTTCCGCGAGGAGCTCGGCACGACCCCGGCCGCGTGGCTCACGTCGCAGCGCGTGCAGCGCGCCCAAGCGCTGCTCGAGGCGACCGACCTCGGGCTCGACGCGGTCGCGCAGCAGGCCGGGTTCGGCACGGCGGCGCTCCTGCGCCACCACTTCACGCGGCAGCTGCGCGTCTCGCCCTCGGCGTACCGGCGGCGCTTCGCCGTGCCCGCGCCCGCGCCTCAGCCGAGCGCGCTCCAGCCCGGCGGCATGTAGCCCTCCGCCTCGAGCATGAACCGGCCGAGCGGTACCGGCGGCCGCTTCTGGATCTTCGGCGCCGACGAGCGCAGCTCCTTGAACGGCTTCCCCGAGACAGTGACCTCGCGGCGGTCCTCGAAGGCGACGCCGGGCCGCGGCATCGGGATCGTGAGCACGCGACCCGCTGCCCACTCCGGCTCCACCGGCATGACAGGCTGCAGCTCGATCGCACGGCCGTCCGGGAACATGAAGCCCCCGAAGGCGACAGGGTCGCCGCCGTCGACGGGCGTGAGCCAACGCATCCAGACGCCCGGGTCGAACTCCGGCAGCTCGGCCGGCGCCGCCTGCTCGACGGCTCGGCGGCTGCCGACCCGCCAGCGCTCGTAGGGAACGGCCTCGGCGTGGTCGCCGAAGGCGCGCGGCGCGAGCAGCCGCAGCTCGACGACGGCGTCGCCGGCCTCGATCGCCGCGACCGCCGCGTCGAGCCCGTCGACGGGCTCGGCCTCGTAGTGCCACGGGTGGAGCGACTTGCCGTAGGCGGTCGACGGCTCGATCCAGAGCGTCTCGCCGCCCTCGTCGAGCTCGACCTCGACGCGCAGCGCGGCGCCACTTTCGTCGAGCGCCCACAGGCCGAACGGGTTGACCGGCTGATCGCCCTCGCGCTCGAGCGGCGGCTGCTGCGGGAGGAACGCCTCGGCGTCGGACGCGATGAGGAGGTCCTGCTCGCCCGAGTCCCACTCGTCGTCGAGCGTCGCGTCGTCGCGGACGGGGGCGTCGGGCGACTCGGGCTCGAGGTCGACCGCGACGAGCCAGCCGAGCTCGGGGTCGCTGTCGGCCACTTGCTTGACGAGCGTGCTGTAGACGCCGGCGGGGATCTCGCCGGCGCCCTCCGGCACGCGCACGTAGGTGCGGCGCTGCCCCATCGGGTGGTTCGAGAGGCGGATCTCGACGATCGGGCCGCGGCGCGACTCGAGGTAGCCGACGTGCGGGAAGGAGAGGTCGCCGACGAGCTGAGTCACGCGTCAACGGTAGCCGGGTCTCGATACGCCCGGCCTGCGGCCGGGCTACTCGACCGACGGGCGGAGGGGCGTGCGCGTCGACGCGCTCAGCGCGCTGCGCGAGCGGGGCGCTAGGCGAGCAGCGCGCCCGAGCCGGGCGGGAGCGTCAGCTCGCCCTCGAGCGCGACGTCAGGGTGGGTCGCGAAGCGCAGCTCGCCGCGCTCGACCGCGACCGTCTGCGGCTCGCGACCGACGTTGATGACGACCTCCACCGCATCCGCCATGCCCGCTCGACGCACGAGGCGCAGCACGCGCCGCTCCTCGTCGACCTCGACGCGGTTGCGCGAGTAGTGCGGGTCGGTGAGCGCCTCGAGCTCGCGCCGCAGCCGCGCGAGCTGCCGGTAGCCCTCGAGCACGCGCGCGTGGCGCCCGCCCTGCGCCTCCGACCAGTCGAGCTTCGAGCGCTCGAACGTCGCGGGGTCCTGCGGGTCGGGCACGACGGCCGGGTCCCAGCCCATCTGCTCGAACTCCTCGAGCCGGCCCTCGGCGGTCGCCTTGCCGAGCTCGGGCTCGGGGTGCGACGTGAAGAACTGGAACGGCGTCGACGCCGCCCACTCCTCACCCATGAAGAGCATCGGCGTGAACGGGCCGGCGTAGAGCAGCAGCGCCGCGCACAGCAGCTGCGACTCGTCGAGCACCTCGGTGATGCGATCGCCGCGAGCGCGGTTGCCGATCTGGTCGTGGTTCTGCGCCGACACGACGAGCCGCCACGACAGCGAGCGCTCGACGTCGATCGGATGCCCGTGGTCGCGACTGCGGAACGACGAATAGGTGCCGTCGTGGAAGAAGCCGCGCTCGAGCGCCTTGCCGAGCGCCGCGAGCGGCTCGAAGTCGGCGTAGTAGCCCGCCGTCTCGCCCGTGAGCGCGACGTGCACGCCGTGGTGGAAGTCATCCGACCACTGGCCGTCGAGCCCGTAGCCGCCGCCCTCGCGCGGGGTGATGAGCTTCGGGTCGTTCATGTCGCTCTCGGCGATGAGCTCGAGCGGCCGCCCGAGGTGCGCCGAGAGCGCCGCCGTCTCGATCGCCATCTCCTCGAGGATGTGCGTGGGGCCGTCGTCGTGGAGCGCGTGCACCGCGTCGAGCCGCAGCGCATCCACGTGCATGTCCTCGAACCAGAAGCGCACGTTGTCGAGGATGAAGCGGCGCACCGCCGGCTCAGCCAGGTTGACGTGCTCGCCCCACGTCGAGCGGCCCTCGCTCGAGAGGTAGGGGCCGTAGAGCGGCAGGTAGTTGCCCGAGGGCCCGAGGTGGTTGTAGACGACGTCCTGCACGACCGCGAGCCCCGCGGCGTGCGCGGCCTCGACGAACCGCTGGTAGGCATCGGGCCCGCCGTAGCCCTCGTGCACCGCGAACCACGCGACGCCGTCGTAGCCCCAGTTGTGCGTGCCGTTGAAGGCGTTCATCGGCAGCAGCTCGACGTGCGTGACGCCGAGCTCGCGCAGGTGGTCGAGCCGGCCGGCGGCCGCCTCGAGCGTGCCCTCGGGCGTGAACGTGCCGACGTGCAGCTCGTAGAGCACGCCGCCCGCGATCGGCTTGCCCGTCCAGCCGCCGTCCTGCCACTCGTGGGCGGATGCGTCCCACACGCGGGAGCGCTCGTGGACGCCGCGGGGCTGGCGCATGCTGCGCGGATCGGGCCGCACCGCGTCGTCGTCGTCGATCTGGAAGCCGTAGTCGCCCGCCGGCGCGAGCGCGTGCCACCAGCCGCCCTCGGCGCTCGTCATCTCGACGGACTCCTCGTCGGCGACGACGCGCATCCGCTCGGCGTTCGGCGCCCAGACCCGGTACTCGTGCAGCATGCAAGCAGGCTAGGGCGGCCGCCCGCCGCGAGCCTGCCGGTTGCCTGGGAACCGCTCGGCTCGGTCTCGTTACCGCTGCGCGGAGCGCGCGGCGAACCACTCGTTGGCCGCCGGCAGGAAGAGCAGCACGACGCTCAGGATCGAGATGAGCGAGCCGAAGTTGAGCCCCTGGCCGGAGGCGAGCGACGTGACGATGCCGATCGCGGCGAGCACGGCGAGCACGATGCGGGCCCAGTTGCGGCCCTTCGTGGCGAACAGGAGCACGACGACCTGCGCCACCACGAGCACGGCAGCCACGGCGACGAGCGCGCCGACGACGCCGAGCGCCCCGGGCTCCCCCGCGCCCGCGAGCGCGAGCAGACCGATGAGGGCGAGGCCGATGCCGATCACGCCGAGCACCACGCCTGCCCACTGGATGCCGAGGCCCCACTTGACGACCGCCGGCATGGGCATCCCGGCGCCGTACGACGCGGGCTGTCCGTACTGCCCGCCCTGGCCGTAGGGCGCGTAGCTCACCGGTTGCTCGGCGTAGGGCTGGCCCTGCTGGGACTGGCCGTACGGCGCCGGCGATCCGTACTGGTCGGGCTGCCCGTGCTGGGGCTGCTGCCCGTATCGCGGCTGCTGCGGGTCTTCGGGCGTGGGCGCGTCGTGCTGCATGAGGGCAGGCTATGCCCCTGCTGTGCCGAGCGCACCCTCCGCCGTCGCGGCGCGCCGAGCCGCGGCGGAGGGGCCGAGCACACCCACCAGCAGCCCGACCCCTCCGGCGGCGACGCGACCGGGCCGGCGCCGCGATCGATGCGGCGCGAGCCGGGCCGCGAGCTCCAGCGCGCGAGACTCGCACATCCTAGTAACAGCGTCTGCGAACGCGCCGAGAGCGTGCCCGTCGCTGAGCGATCAACCCCGCTCGAGCGAGCCGGGGCGCCGTCAGTCGGCGCGCGTGAGGAGCGCGACCGGCAGCGTCGAGAGGAGGTCGGCGAGCCGGGTCTCCCCGCCCCGCAGCTCCTTCGTCGTCAGCAGCTCGCGCCAGCGGCCGTCGGGCAGCTGGATCGTCGTGTCGCCCCAGCCGCCGCGCTGGGCGAGCCCGATCGGCAGTCGCGTCGCGACCGCGATCGCACCGCCGCGGTCGAAGGCGATCGCGTGCGCCGCCGCCTCGCCGTGCGGCAGGATCGGCGCGTAGTCGGCGAAGCGCTCGGGGTGGTCGCGACGCAGGCGCAGCGCCTCGCGCACGAGCCGGGTCTTCGCGACCTCAAGGTCCCACCCGCCCGACAGCGGCGAGCGCGCGGACTCGCGCAGCGCATCCATCCGCGCCCAATCGATCGGGCGGCGGTTGTCGGGGTCGACGAGCGACTGCTCGAGCGCCTCGGAGCCCTGGTAGACGTCGGGGAAGCCGGGGATCGTGAGGCTCAGGAGCTTCGCGCCCAGCACGTTCGCGCAGAACCCGGCGTCGGTCGACGCGAGGAACGCCTCGACGTCGCCCCTCGCGGGCTCCTGCAGCACCTGCCGCACGAGCTCGGCGAGGTGGCGCTCGAACTCCGCGTCGGGCGCCGTCCAGTGCGTGATGTCGTCGGCCTCGCGCGAGGCCTTCTCCATGTAGGCGAGGAGCCGCTCCTCGCTCGCGGGCCATGCGCCGACGATCGCCTGCAGCAGCAGGTTGACGAAGGGCCGACCCTGGTGGGGCGCGAAGACGAGCAGCTTGTCGAGCAGCGCCTCCCACTCGCCCGGCACCTCGGCGATCGTCGTGATCCGGGCGCGCACGTCCTCGCCGCGCTTCGTGTCGTGGGTCGAGAGGGCGTTCATGGCGAGCGGCCACTCCTGCTGGCGCTGTGCCATCGAGGTGTGGAACTCCTCGACGTCGACGGCGAACACCTCGGGATCGCCGCCCACCTCGTTGAGGCTCGTGAGCCGCGAGTAGCGGTAGAACGCGGTGTCCTCGACGCCCTTCGCCATCACCATGCCGCTCGTCTGCTGGAAGCGCAGCGCGGCGGGCTGCTCGGGGTTGCCGAGCACGGGCAGCAGCGCATCGATCGTGCCGGCGAGGTCGGGCCGGTGCTGCTTCGCGAGCTCGGCCGCGCGGCCGAGGTGGTCGCGGCCCTCGGGCAGGTAGGAGCGGTAGACGGGGAAGCACGCGAGCAGCTCGGCGATCGCGTCGGCGGCGTCGGCCGGCGCGCCCCGGTCTCCCCATGCATCCGCCGCGCACACCTCGCGCTCGAGCCGCAGCACCTCGGCGCGCAGGAGACGATCGGCGATGCCGCGCTTCGTGCCGTGGATCATCTGGGCCCAGTCGACGCGCTCGCCGCCGCGCAGCCGCGCGTCGAGCGCGTCGAGCGGCTCGGCGGCGTCGGGGTCGGTGAGCACGCGATCGATGAGGCCGAGCGTGTCGTAGCCGGTCGTGCCGGCGGTCGCCCAGCGCGGCAGCGCCTCGCCCGGCTCGAGGATCTTCTCGACGAGCACGAACGCGCCGCCCGTGAGCCGGTCGAGGTCGTCGAGGTAGCCGGCGGGGTCGCGCAGGCCGTCGGGGTGGTCGACGCGCAGGCCCTGCACGAGCCGCTCGTCGAACCAGCGGGCGATCTCGGCGTGCGTCGCGTCGAAGACCTCGGGCAGCTCGACGCGCACCGCGGCGAGCGTCGAGACGGCGAAGAAGCGCCGGTAGTTCAGCTGGTCGTCGCCCTGCTTCCAGTGGCCGAGCCGGTAGTGCTGCCGCTCGAGCACCTCTTGAGGGGTGCCGTCGCCCGTGCCGGGCGCGATCGGGAGCCGCGTGTCCCAGTACCTGAGTGCCTCGCCGCCGTCCTCGATGGCGAGGTGGCCGACGGTGCCGTCCTCGGACCAGTCGTCGTCACCGACGATCGGCAGCAGCAGCTTGCCGCCGCCCGCGTCCCAATCGACGTCGAAGTACGGCGCGATCGCGCTCTCGCGCCCCTCGCGCAGCAGCTGCCACCACCACGCGTTGTGCTCGGGCACCGCGACGCCCATGTGGTTCGGCACGATGTCGACGAGCACGCCCATGCCGAGCCTGCGCGCCTCCGTCGCCACCGCATCCAGCCCCTCGGGTCCGCCGCGCGACGCGTCGATCCGCGCGTGCGAGATCACGTCGTAGCCGTGGTTCGAGCCGGGCTCGGCGTCGAGGATCGGCGAGAGGTAGACCCAGTCGACCCCCAGGTCGGCGAGCGCCTCGAGCCGCGCGGCCGCGTCGAGGAGCGTGAACTCCTCGCTGATCTGCAGTCGGTAGGTGCTCTGCGGCGCGTGCACGGGTCTCCTCGCTCAGTCCTGCTGGTCGGGGTCGGATGCGTCGGCGTCGACGGTGGGGATGGCGCCGGTCGCGAGGCCGTTCGTCGCCGCGATCGAGGCGGCGACCGAGAAGTCCTGCTCGACCGGCGGCTTGTGCTCGCGCAGCACGAGGAGCGCGCGCGGCGCGATGCGGAGCGTGGCGCCCGCGTCGACCCGGCCGTCGTGCGGCTCGTGGGCGCCCGTGTCGATGAGCACGTCCCACGCCTCCGAGTACTCGCTCGGCGGCAGCGTGAGCTCGCCCTCGTCCTCGGAGGCGCTGCAGTAGATGAGGAAGTGGTCGTCGAGGATCCGCTCGCCGCGCTCGCCGCGACCGGCGATGCCGTGGCCGTTGAGGTACATGCCGACGGTCTTCTCGCTCGCCGCCGCATCCCAGTCGCCGTCCTCCATCGGGGTGCCGTCGCCGCGCAGCCACACGATGTCGTTGAGCCGCTCGCCGTTGCCCGTGCGCACCGTCGTGCCGGTGAAGAAGCGCTTGCGGCGGAAGGTCGGGTGGTCGTGGCGCAGCTGCGCGATCGCGGCCGTGAACTCGATGAGCGGCTGGTCGATCGTCGACCAGTCGATCCAGCTGAGCTCGGAGTCCTGCGCGTAGGTGTTGTTGTTGCCCTGCTGCGTGCGGCCGAGCTCGTCGCCGTGCAGGATCATCGGCACGCCCTGGCTCAGCAGCAGCGTCGCGAGGAAGTTGCGCTGCTGGCGCGCGCGCACGGCGAGGATCTCCGGGTCGTCGGTCGGCCCCTCGACGCCGTAGTTGTAGGAGCGGTTGTGGCTCTCGCCGTCGTTGCCGTCCTCGCCGTTCGCCTCGTTGTGCTTCTCGTTGTAGCTGACGAGGTCGCGGAGCGTGAAGCCGTCGTGCGCGGTGACGAAGTTGATGGATGCGACGGGTCGGCGGCCGGAGTGCTCGTACAGATCCGCGGAGCCGGCCAGGCGGCTCGCGAACTCGCCGAGCGCGGTCGGCTCGCCGCGCCAGAAGTCGCGCACCTGGTCGCGGTACTTGCCGTTCCACTCCGTCCACTGCGGCGGGAAGTTGCCCACCTGGTAGCCGCCCGGGCCGATGTCCCACGGCTCGGCGATGAGCTTGACCTGGCTGATCACCGGGTCCTGCTGCACGAGCTCGAAGAAGGTCGACAGGCGGTCGACGTCGTAGAACTCGCGCGCGAGCGTCGAGGCGAGGTCGAAGCGGAAGCCGTCGACGTGCATCTCGGTCACCCAGTAGCGCAGCGAGTCCATGATCATCTGCAGCGCGTGCGGGTGGGCGACGTTGAGGCTGTTGCCCGTGCCCGTGTAGTCCATGTAGAACTGCTCGTCGCCCTCGACGAGGCGATAGTAGGCCTGGTTGTCGATGCCGCGCCACGAGAGGGTCGGGCCCATGTGGTTGCCCTCGGCGGTGTGGTTGTACACGACGTCGAGGATGACCTCGATGCCCGCGGCGTGCAGCGCCTTCACCATCGCCTTGAACTCCTGCACCTGCTGGCCGCGCTCACCCGTGCCGGCGTACTCCGCGTGCGGGGCGAAGAAGCTCAGGGTGTTGTAGCCCCAGTAGTTGCGCAGGCCCTTCTCGAGCAGCACCGCGTCGTGCACGAACTGGTGCACGGGCATGAGCTCGATCGCGGTCACGCCGATCTTCTGCAGGTGGGCGATGATCGACGGATGCGCGAGGCCCGCGTAGGTGCCCCGGAGCGCCTCCGGCACGTCGGGGTGGGTCTGCGTGAGCCCCTTGACGTGCGCCTCGTAGATGACCGTCTCGTTGTAGGGCGTGCGCGGGTAGCGGTCGCCGGTCCAATCGAAGAACGGGTTGATGACGACGCCCTTGACCATGTGTGGCGCGGAGTCGTCGTCGTTGCGGCTGAGCGGGTCGCCGAAGTTGTAGCTGTGGAGCGGCTGGCCCCACTCGATCGTGCCGCTCGTCGCCTTCGCGTAGGGGTCGAGCAGCAGCTTCGCGGGGTTGTGCCGCAGGCCTCGCTCGGGCTCGTAGGGGCCGTGCACCCGGTAGCCGTAGCGCTGCCCGGGCTGCACGCTCGGGAGGTAGGCGTGCCAGACGAAGGCGTCGACCTCGCTCAGCTCGACGCGGGTCTCGACGTCGTCGTCGTCGAAGAGGCACAGCTCGACGCGCTCCGCCGACTCCGTGAAGATGGCGAAGTTCGTGCCGGTGCCGTCGAAGGTCGCGCCCAGCGGGTAGGGCTGGCCGGGCCAGACCTGGAGCTCGGAGGCGGAAGCGGTGTCAGTCATCGGGCTGAGTGTATGGCGGGGCTCCTGTGGCGGGGCTGGAGGTCCAGCACCGCTGCTCCCACCGCACTAGTCGCCGACGACGCGCTCCTCGCCGCCCGTGATGCGCAGCAGCTCGGCGTAGGTCAGCATGAAGACGGTGTCGGCCGTGCCGGCCGCCGCCGAGAGCTGCTCGTAGTCGGCGAGCGCGACGTCCACGATCGTGCGGATGGGCGCGGGGTGCCCGAGCGGCGCGACGCCGCCGATGACCTGGCCGGTCGCGGCTCGCACCTGCTCGGGCGTCGCGCGCTCGATCGGCCCGTCGCCGAGCTGCGCGGCGAGCGCGGCCGTGTCGACGCGGTGGCGACCCGACGTCATCACGAGCAGGGGCGCATCCGCCATCCAGAAGATGAGCGAATTGGCGATCGCGCCGACGTCGATGCCGAGCGCCGCCGCCGCGGCCTTCGCCGTGTGCGTGCCCTCGGGGAAGCGGATGATGTCGCGGTCGATGCCGAGCGCGGCGAGCTCTCGCCGGATGGCCTCGGCCCTGGGAGGCAGCGTCATGCCCTCATCATCGCGGATGTCATGCGATGCGGCTGCCCGGCGCGAGCGTGCGAGCGGGAGCGCGCACGGCGCCGATCGCACCCCATACCGCGAGCGCCGCGAGCGCGAGGTGGATGGCGAGCCCGACGAACCAGCTCGGCACCGTGCGCTCGTAGACCTCCTCGGCCGTCTCGCCCTGCCACGCCCCGCTCGGCAGGATCTCGGGGCACTCCTCCTGCACCGGCTCGAGCTGGGCGTAGCGCACGCCGCTTGCGATCTGGCCGAGCAGGTCGTCGGGGTAGCCGCTCGCGTCGAAGTGCGGCGGCACGGCGTCGGCGAGGATGACGTAGGGGTTCGCGGCGAGCAGCGGCCACACGCGATCGGGCCGCGGCACGGTCGTCTCGAACGTGCGATCGGTGACGCGGCACGTCGTCGCATCGGTCGTCTCGTCCCAGTCCCACTCGACCTCGTTGTAGGTCTCCTCGCTCTGGAAGGCGATCGTCGCGACGCCGAAGCCGATGAGCGTGCCGACGCTGAAGAACGCGACGACGAGGTAGGTGACGACCGTCGAGAGCACGGGCCGGCGGATGAGCCCGGAGAGCCCGACGCCGATCGCCGAGACGACGCCGATCTCGACCACGACGACCGGGATCGCGATCGCGACGGCCTCGATGCGCAGCCCGCCGAGCATCGCCGAGCCGAGCATGAACGGTGTGCAGACGAGCAGGAACCCGAGCGAGGCGATCCACGCACCGAGCACCTTGCCGAGCACGAGCTGCCCGGCCGTCACCTGCGTCACCTGGGTCGCGGCGAGCGTGCCGCCGTCGCGGTCGCCGTTGATGGCGTTGCCGCTCAGCGCGGGAGTCACGAGCGAGGTGACGAGCATGACGAGGAAGATCGTGGTCGAGAAGATCGCGCCGCCGAGGTCGCGCTGGTAGCCGGCGAGCGACAGGAACAGCACGACGATGACACCGCCGACGACGAGGCCGACGACGACGAGCAGCACGTACCAGGCCACGCTCCGCACGCGCTGCGCGAGCTCGAGCCGCACGACCACGCCGAGCATCCGCAACCACGCCCCGAGCCCGCGCGCGGGAGGCTGCACGGGCGCCGGCGCCTCGGGAGGAAGCGTCGCTGTCTGGCTCATCGGCGGCCTCCCGCGAGTCCGAGGTAGGTGCGCTCGATGTCGCCGACGGCGGGCGCGAAGTGGACGATCGGCACGCCCGCGGCCACGAGCCGCTGCAGCAGGTCGGCGGCGTGCTCCTCGCGGTCGAGCGCGATGAAGGCGACGTCGCCCTCGAGCCGCACGCGGTCGAAGGCCACGCCGATGCTCGCGAGCTGGTAGCTCAGCGCCCGCGGGTCGAGCGCGCGCACGCGCCACTCGCGAGCCGCCTGCCGGGCGAGCACGAGCCGCTCGCCGCCGACGACCTCGCCGCGGTCGACGAAGACGGCGTCCTGCGCGATCTCGTCGAGCTCCGAGAGGTCGTGGCTCGAGATGAGCACGGTGCCGCCCGCGGCGGCAAAGCCGCGCAGCAGCTCGCGCAGCTCGACGCGCGAGGTGGGGTCGAGACCGGCGGCCGGCTCGTCGAGCAGCAGCACGCGCGGGCGGTGCACGAGCGCGCGAGCGAGCCCGAGCCGCTGCTGCTGGCCGCGCGAGAGCACGCGGCTCGGCCGGTTCGCGAGCTCCTCGAGCCGCGCCTGCACGATGAGCTCGTCGGCGCGATCCCGCGCGACGCGCTCCGGCAGCCCGTGCAGGCGCCCGACGGTGACGAGGATCTGCCGCGGCGAGAGCGTGCGCCACGTGCCGAGCACGTCGGGCATCCACCCCATCGCGCGGCGCACGGCCCGCGGGTCGCGCACGGGGTCGGCGCCCGCGACGCGGATCGTGCCGGCGTCGGGGGCGAGGAGCGACGCGAGCATGAGCATGAGGGTCGTCTTGCCCGCGCCGTTCGGGCCGATGAGCCCCGTCACCCGGCCGGGCTTCGCGTGGAAGGTCATGGCGCGCACCGCGTGCACGCCGCCGAAGCTGCGCCGGAGGCCGTCGACCACGATGCCGTCGGCGGCGAGGTCGACGCCGTCGTGCGGGCGCGCGGGGTCGATGGCGACCGGGTCGACGAAGACGGGGGATGCCGGCAGCGGCTCGGGCGCGCCGGGGCTCGCGGGCGCGCTCATCGCGGGCGCCGGCGGCAGGAGGGACGATCCATAGCCACATCCTGGGGCTCGCGCCACAGGAGCGGAACAGGCTCGCCCGAAGATCATCCTCGAGCGTGACGCGGCGGCGCGGCGGATCGCGGTCCTACCCTGGAGGGGTGCCCGCCTCCGCCCGCTCCCTCCTGCGCGGGATCCCGACCGGCGGGCTGCTCGTGGGCGTGCTGCTCGTGCTCGGCTCGATCGCCTCGGTGCAGCTCGGCGCGTCGATCGCGAAGACGGTGCTCGACCGCATCGACCCCGCCGGCCTCACGCTCCTGCGCCTCGTCTTCGCCGCGCTCGTCGTCCTCGCGATCGCGCGCCCGCGCATCCGCTCGTGGAACGCCGCGGCGTGGCGCTCGATCGTCTTCCTCGGGCTCACGCTCGCGGGCATGAACCTGCTGTTCTACCTCGCGCTCCCCCGCATCCCGATCGCGGTCGCGGTGACGGTCGAGCTGCTCGGTCCGCTCGTGCTCGCGCTCGTGCAGTCGCGGCGGGCGGTCGACTTCGCGTGGGTCGGCGTCGCGGCCCTCGGCGTCGGCGTGATCGGCGTGCAGTCGATCGGCGGCGACCTCGACCCGGTGGGCGTGCTGCTCGCGCTCGCGGCGGGCGCGTGCTGGGCCGCCTACATCCTCGCCTCGGCGCAGGTGGGGCAGCGGGTGCCGGGGGTCGGCGGGCTCGCGGGTGCGCTCGTCATCGCGGCCGTCGCGGTGCTGCCCTTCGGGCTCCTGGGCGCGATCGACGCGGTCGCCGCCGACCCGAGCGTGCTGCTGCCGGCGTTCGGGATCGCGATGCTCTCGAGCGCGATCGCCTACGGCCTCGAGCTGCTCGCGCTGCGGCGCGTGCCGACGCGCGTGTTCGGCATCCTCATGGCGCTCGAACCGGCGTCGGCGGCGCTGTTCGGCTTCCTCGTCATCGGCGAGCTGCTGACCGGTTGGGACCTGCTCGCGATCGCGCTCGTGATCATCGCCTCGGCGGGCGTCGCGCTCACCGCCGCGCGCGCGAGGCGCGAACCGCCGCCCATGACGGGGCCGAGCGGGCTGCAGCTGCCGCCGCTCCCCTGAACCGCCCGGGGCGGAGACGGCGCGCGTGCCGCCTGCCACGATGGATGCGTGGAGGGGCACGACGACGACGCGGCACGCTGGGCGCCGCCCGAGCGCCGTGCGGCAGCGGGTGCAGGCGGCGACGGTCGCGCCGAGCCGGATGCCCCGTCGGCGGCCGCACCGTGGACGCGCGGGATCCGCCCGCCGCGGGAGCCCGCCGACGCATCCGCCCCGCTGGACGCGGGGCCCGTGCCCGTGCCGGAGCTGCCGTGGGAGCCGCCGCCGGAGCTCGAGCGGCGCGCGCGGCGCGAGCCGCGCATGTGGCCGATCGCCGTCGGCGTCGCGGCGCTCGCGGTGCTCGCGTGCATCCCCCACTGGGTCGCGCCGACCGTGGCGATCATGGTCGCGCTCGTGGGCATCCCGGTCGCGTGGGGCTTCCGCCGCATCTCGCACGGGCGGCGGCGCGTGCAGTACGTCGTCGTGGTGCTGACGCTGCTGCTGACGGTCGCGCTCTCGGTCGTCGCCCCGCTCCTCTGGCTGCGGCTCGGGGTGCTGCAGCCGCTGCAGCTACCGAGCTGACGGGAACTCGAGCATTGACGCGCGCGGGCTCGGCGAGCAGGGTCGGCGCATGGCCACGATCACCGCGACCGAGAGCATCACGCTCGACGGCGTCATGCAGGCACCCGCCGCGCCCGAGGAGGACACGAGGGGCGGGTTCGCGCACGGCGGCTGGGCGGCGCCGTTCGCGAACGACGAGCAGCTGGCGATCATGGGCGAGGGCATGGCGACGACGAGCGGCATGCTCCTCGGCCGCCGCACCTACGACGACGTCGTCGGGCACTGGCTCTCGGCGCCCGAGCCGAACCCCTTCGGCGACTTCCTGCGGCGCACGCCCAAGTGGGTCGCCTCGCGCTCGGGCGCGCCGGTCGCGCATCCCTCGTCGACGCTGCTGCACGGCGAGGCGGTCGAGACCGTCGCGCGGCTCAAGCAAGAGGTCGACGGGGAGCTCTCGATCCTCGGCAGCGGCGAGCTCGTGCGGGCGCTGCACGCGGCGGGGCTCGTCGACCGCTTCGTGCTGCTCGTGCACCCCGTCACGCTCGGCAGCGGCACGCGACTGTTCGGCGAGGGGCCGCGGCGCGACCTCGAGCTGCGGCGGGCGGACACCACGAGCACCGGCGTGGCGATCCTGCAGCTCGCGGTGCGGCGGGCGGCGACGGCCTAACGAGCGGACACGGCGAAGGCCCGGTCGTCGACCGGGCCTCGTGGAGCGGATGACGGGAATCGAACCCGCGCTATCAGCTTGGGAAGCTGAAGTTCTGCCATTGAACTACATCCGCAGTGCCGCTCTCGCAGCGCCCCCATCGTACGACACCTCGACCGGCCGCGCATCGGAGGGCCCTCACGCGGCGGTCAGCCGCAGTGCTCGAGCGCCGCGACCCCCGCACCGAGGTCCGCCTCGGTGCCGAGCAGGACCACCTCGCTCGGGCGGTAGGTGCTCTCGAGCATCGCGAGCGTGCCGGCCGGCACGCACGATGGGGCCGTCAGCAGCAGCGGTCCCACGCGGTTCGCGAGCGCGGCGGCCGCGAGCGCGTCCGGGAAGTCGTAGCCCGGGGCGAGCAGCACCGTCTCCCGCTGGGCGACCGAACCCCGTCTGGCCGCGAGGACGTTGGTCGCGAAGCGGTCGCTGCCCGCGAGGCGCGAGGGCCGCAGGGCCGTTGCCTCGATGATCGAGCGCTCCGTCGCGATCGAGACCGACGGCGTTCCGCCGGCGATGGTGATCGAGACGAGGCTGCGCTCGCCGAGGAAGTCGCGCAGCGCCGGCGCGAGCTCACCGGGCGGCGTCAGCAGCACCGGCGCGCCCCTCTGCGCGGCGATCGGGGCGGCGCTCAGCGCATCCGCGAAGCGGGAGGCGACGAAGGCCTCCGCCGAGCCGGGGAACGCGTCGCGCGCGATCGCGGCGCTCGTGGCGTAGCGGTCGGCACCCGCGATGCGGTCGACCTGCGCGAGCGGCACGAGCTCCCGGACGGCGGTCTCGACGCCCGCCGAGATCGCGCCGTATCCGCCCACGACGACGACCCTCGCGGGAGCGAGTCGTGCGAGCTCTTCGCCGACGGCCGCCGGCAGCTGCTCGCGCTGCGTCAGCAGCAGCGCGCCGCCCGGCTGGGCCGCCGCGGGCGCGGCGCTCAGCGCATCGGCGAAGGCCTCGCCCGAGACGAGGTAGGCGGTCTGCACCGTCGCCGGGTCGTTGTAGCGGCGCGAGAGCAGCACGGCGGATTCGAAGCGATCGGCGCCCGCGACGCGCGACACCGTCGGCCCGGTCGGCACGGGCGGCGCCGCCGGCTCGACGCTCGCCGCGGCCTCGGCGCCGATGGCATCGAGCCACGCGCGCACGTCGACGAAGGCGTCGATCGCATCCGGGTCGCGGTAGAGCCCGAAGTGCACGGTGCCGTACATCTTGCCCTCGTCGCCGATCGCGATGCCGACGCCCATGACCGTGTAGTCGCGCGTGAGCGCCGCCTCGTGCGACGGCGACGCGATCCACTGGTCGACGAGGCCGAGCGCGTCGCGATCCCAGCGCGATGCGATGATCTCGCCCTCGCGCGAGGAACCGCGCGGGAGGTGCGAACCGGGGTCGGGGCTGTGGGCGAAGACCCCCGTCTCGGCCATCTCGAGGCTCCACTCGAGCGAGCCCTCGGAGATCTCGGGCGAGAACAGCAGCGGCTCGAGGTCCTTCGCCGCGCGGTAGGCGTTGATGCCGTCGAAGACGGCGGCGACGCGCTCGATCTGCGCCGGCACCTCGGGCGGCTCGACCGCCGGCGTCGGCGCGGCGGCGATGACGCCGATGCCTACCATCGCGGCGGTCAGCACCGCCACCAGCTGCTGCTTCAAGGGAGTCCCCCGGCCCGTGTCGGCCGTCCTCGTCGACGGCGCGCACGGGCAACGTAACACCGTCCGCGCTGTCCCCCAGCGCTCTCGGCGACTCTTGAGCCAAGCCTGTTCGAAGGCGCCGAGGCCCAGCATCCGCTCATGGCGCGATCAGCCGCTCGCGCCTCCGGCGCAGCGCGCGGCTACGCCGTGGACGGCTTGTACGGATGCGCGACGACGTCGGCCTGCTCGGGGTGCTTCTCGAGCCAGCGCTGCACGAACGTGCACTGCGGCACGATGCGGCGACCCGCCTCGCGCGCCTCCGCGATCGCGAAGGCGGCGAGCGCGCTGCCCACGCCGTGCCCGCCGAACGCCTCGCCGACGACGGTGTGCTGGAGCGTGCGCTCCCCCGCCTCCTCGTCGTCCGCGTAGGAGAGCACGCCGGCGAGCTGGCTGCCGATGTGCGCCTCGAAGCGCGAGCGGTCGGAGTCGTCGCCCACGACGACGTGGGTGCCGGGCGCTGCAGGTTCGGTCATGCCGCCCATCCAACCCTGCGGGCGGATGGGCGACAAGGCTCAGGCGCCGCCGTCCCGTCGCGCGTCGTCGCCGACCGGCGCCTCGGCGCTCGCCGCGGCCGCCTGGGAGCGGGTGAGCGGGCCGAGCGGCACGCTGCCCCGCACCGGGCCGGCGTACGTGCGCAGGTGGAGCCGCACGGCCTCGTCCTTCGCGCCCTCGCGCTTGCGTCGGCGCGCCGCCGCCGCGAGGTTGAGGCCCTCGACGAGCACCGCGAACACCATCGGGCCGTAGATGAACGCCTTGTCGATGTGGAAGCCGAAGCCCTCGGCGATGAGGAAGACGCCGATGAGCAGCAGGAACGACAGCGCGAGCATCTTGACCGTCGGGTGGCGGTTGACGAACTCGAAGATGTAGCGCGCGGCGAAGAGCAGGATGCCGAAGGAGATGACGACCGCGCTGATGATGACGATCATGTTGCTCGTCATGCCGACGGCGGTGATGACCGAGTCGAGCGAGAAGACGAGGTCCATCGCGAGGATCTGCGCGAGCACGGCGCCGAACGTCGCCTTGGCGGCGTTCGAGCCGTGCGACTCCTCCTCGCCCTCGAGCTTGAGGTGGATCTCGTGGATCGCCTTGTAGAGCAGGAAGCCGCCGCCGCCGATGAGGATGAGCTCTCGGCCCGAGAAGCCCATGCCGAAGACGGTGAAGAGGTCGTCGTTGAGCGTGATGATCCAGCCGGCGAGCAGCACGAGACCGACGCGCATGACCATCGCGAGGGTGAGCCCGAGGGTGCGCGCCT
Organism: Agrococcus sp. TF02-05; assembly: GCF_017565345.1. NCBI lineage: Bacteria > Bacillati > Actinomycetota > Actinomycetes > Micrococcales > Microbacteriaceae > Agrococcus > Agrococcus sp. TF02-05. Next base: position 46,267 of record NZ_JAGEKO010000011.1, read on the forward strand.
TCGCCTGCTGCGACTCGGGCAGCTTCGCGGCGAGGATCGAGATGAAGATGACGTTGTCGACGCCGAGGACGATCTCGAGCACGAAGAGCGTGAGGAAGATCGCGAGGAGGTCGGGCGTGAGCGCGAGTGAGAAGTCCATGGTGCGATGATCGTAAGGCCGGGTTCCTGCGGATCGGCCCTCGGGCCCGCCGGACTCACGGCACCCGGTGGAGCCACTCCTCGGTCGCGAACTTCGAGCGGATGCGCTCCTCGGCCTCGGCGAGCTCGGCCTCGGTGAGCGCGCCCTCGGTGCCGCCGTAGAGCCGGCGGAACGTGCCCTTGAGCGCCTCCTGCACCTCGGCCTTAGGCATGCCGGTCTGCGACTTGAGCGGGTCGACGCGCTTCTTCGCGCTCGTCGTGCCCTTGTCGCTCAGCTTCTCTCGCCCGATGCGCAGCACCTTGGTCATCTTGTCGGCGTCGATGTCGTAGGACATCGTCGCGTGGTGCAGCACCGCGCCGGAGGCGAGCCGCTTCTGCGCGGCGCCGCCGATCTTGCCCCGCGCCGACGTGATGTCGTTGAGCGGCGCGTAGTACGCGTCGATGCCGAGTCCCTTGAGCGCCTCGATGACCCACGCGTCGAGGAACGCGTAGGAGTCCTGGAAGCTCATGCCCTGCACGAGGTCGCCCGGCACGTAGAGCGAGTAGGTGATCGCGTTGTCGGGCTCGGAGAACATCGCGCCGCCGCCCGTGATGCGGCGGATGACGGGGATGCCGTGGCGCTCGGCGTTCTCGGGGTCGACCTCGTTGCGGTACGACTGGAACGAGCCGAGGTAGACGGCGGGCCCCGCGAGGTTCCAGAAGCGCAGGGTCGGCCCGCGGGAGCCCGCGCCGACGGCCTCGGTGAGCACCTCGTCGAGCGCGACGTGCACGATCGGCAGGCGCGGCTCGTCGTCGATGATCGTCCACTCGTAGTCGCTGAACGAGCTCGCGTGCTGGAGCGCGCGGCGGATCGCGACGCCGACCGACTCGGGCGTGAAGCCGAGCAGCACCGCGTCCTGCGGCAGCGCCCGCTTGATCGCCTCCCCGATCTCGGCGGCGGTCGCGGTGACGGGCAGGCCGTCGACCGCGGCGTCGATCGTGCCGAGCGCGTCGTCGGGCTCGAGGAAGAAGTCGCCCGCGAGCCGGAAGCCGGCGATGCGGCCGTCCTGCTCCTCGAGGTCGACGACCACGAGCTTGCCGCCGGGGACCTTGTACTCGCCGTGCATGGCCCTCAGCCTAGGCGGATGCGCGTCTCGAGCGCGGGCCGGCGGAGCGCGGCGCGCGCAGCGTGGCCGTCGCCCACGCGCGCATGACGCCGTACGCCTCGGCGCGCGGCTCGGGCCACGAGAGGAACACGTCGTGGATCGCGCGGTCGATCCGCGCGATCGTGACGACCGAGCCGATCCGCGTCGCCGCGCGCGCGATGTCGTCGACCGTGAGCACCGAGTCGGAGCTCGTGAGCTCGTCGACCCACCGGAACGGCGGCGTCGAGCGCGCCGAGAGCAGCACGAGCGCGGGGCAGCCGACGTCGACGCCGGCCGCGATCCGCTGGTGACCCGCGAGCACGGCGTTGAGCCAGCCGGGGAGGATCGCGAAGGCCTCCGCCGGCCGCCAGCGCTCGCGCCCCTCGGCGGTCGGGAGCGAGCCGATCTCGCGCTGCGCTCGCGCGTAGGTGCTCAGCTCGATCGCGGGCGGTGCGCTGAGCGGCGCAACGCGCGCGTGCGCGCGCAGCAGCGGCGCGATGGCCTGCCGCGCGAGCGCGCCCGTCTGCAGCTCGAGCCACGGGCTGTTGAGGATGAGCGCGGCGGCGACGCCGGGGTGTCTCGCAGCCCAGAGGGTGAGCGTGAGCCCGCCGGTCGAGTGGCCGAGCAGCACGAGGCGGCGGGAGCGCAGCTCGCCGTCGTGGCCGATCGCGTCGAGCGCCGCCGCGATGTCGGCGTCGTAGGCGTCGAGCGAGTCGACGTAGCCGGGCGTCTGCCCGTCGCGCAGCGACCGGCCGTACTTGCGCAGGTCGAGGGCGTAGAAGCGCGCGCCGAGGTCGTTCCAGGACTGCGCGAGCTCGGCCTGGAAGAAGTAGTCGGACCAGCCGTGCACGTACAGCACGTCGACGTCGCGGAGCGGTCCGAGCATCCGCTGCCCCCACCCCGGCAGGCGGCGCACGAGCGTCGCGACGACCTGCCCCTCGGCATCGTCGCCGAGCGGGAGCGTGCGCTGCTCGAACGGGGCACCGAGCACGTCGGGGATCCACGGCTCGGCCACCTCGACAGCCTAGGCGCCGGGCGTCTCGATCCGAGGCTCGAAGAGGCGCTCGTCGAGCCACGCGGTGAGGTCGTCGAGCACCTTCTGACGATTGATCTCGTTGAAGATCTCGTGCCGCGCGCCGGGGTAGATCGTGAGCGTCACGTCGTCGAGGCCTCCGCGCCGGCGGTAGGCCTCCGCGAGCCGCCGCATCGACTTGGCGCCGCCGAGCGAGTCGTCGGAGCCGCCCGCGATGAGCAGCGGGATGGGCGGCTGGATGCGCTTCGGCACGCCGTAGAGGCGCGTGCCGTCGGCGACGCCGAAGAGCGGGAGCACCTTCGCGGGGAAGGTCAGCGGGTCGTCGACGAAGGCGCTGACGATCGCGGGATCGCGCGAGAGCCACTCGTAGCCGGTCGAGCCCAGGTGCGCGTGACGGGCGTTGAGGTCGCCGGCGTTCATCCAGCCGGGCACGCGGTAGGCGGTGCCGCTCAGCACTGCCGCGTCGACGAGGTCGCTGCGGCTGTTGAGCAGGATCTGCGTCGAGAGCGAGCCCCACGAGTGCCCGACGATCGCGATCGGGATCGTCGTGTGCTCGGCCCGCATGCGCTTGAGCACGTTGACGAGGTCGCCGACGACGGCGCGCATGCCGCCGGGCCCGAGCCGGCCGAGCTTCGTGAGGTCGCCGCCCTGCTGCTCGACCCCCGTCGCGCCGTGCCCGCGCTGATCGATCGCCCACACCGCGTAGCCCGCCTGCACGAGCCGCTGCGCGACGTGCTCGTAGCGCAGCGCGTGCTCGCCGAGGCCGTGCGCGATGAGCACCGCCGCCTTCGGCCGGCCCGGCTGCCACTTGTAGAGGTGGATCGTGACGCCCTGGAGGTCGACGAACGTCGACTCGTCGCGGAGGGCGGTGATCTGCATGCCGCGGAGTCTACGTCGACTGCTCGGGAGCCTCCGGCATCGCGGCCGGGCGGGTGGCTGGGAGCGCGAGCGCGCCGCGCACGACCACCTCGAGCAGCGGCCGGGGATCGCGCTCGTCGTGGCGCGCGATCCGGTGCAGGATGACGCCTTCGCTCGCGGCCATGAGCGCCTCCGCTCCGGCCGCGGGATCGGCCGCGCCGACCGCGCGCATCGCGGCTACGACGACCTCGACGTACGCGGCGCGAGAGGCGCTGATCCTCGAGCGCAGCCGCTCGTCGCGATCCGCCTCGAGGAAGAGGGCGAGCCGCGCCGCCGTGGCGGTGCGCAGCGCTCCGGTCACGAGCTCGATCGCTCGCGCGGCCTGCTCGACGAGCTCCTCGACGGTCGTCGCATCCATCGGCCGCATCCCCTGCAGCTCCGCCGCGACGAGCCCGTCGGACGCGCCGTCGATCAGCGCGGCACGGGTGCGGAAGTGGTTCGACGTGGAGCCCTGCGGGAGGCCCGCCCGCTCGTCGACCCGGCGATGCGTGAGCGCCCGCGCACCCTCCGTGCCGAGCAGCTCGAGCGCTGCGGCGACGATGCGTTCTCGAGTCGAGGTCACGATGCCACTGTAGGACTACATCCGTAGTGGCGTGTCTACTATAGCCGTAGTACCGTGCGGCCATGACGACGACGACCACCGCGCCCATGCCGCAGCTGGCAGGCGCGACGCACCGACGCATCCGGGTCGGCGATCTCTCGATGCACGTCGCGGAGGCGGGTCGCGGCAGGCCCGTGCTGCTGCTGCACGGCTCCCCGCAGCACTGGTTCGAGTGGCGGCGCGTCGTGCCCGAGCTGGCCGGCGACCACCGGCTGCACATGCCCGATCTGCGTGGGGCCGGCTGGAGCGAGTCGCCCCGGCACGGGTTCGACGTCGACTCGCAGCTGCACGACGTCCTGGGCCTGCTCGACGCGCTCGGCGGCGAGCCGCCCGTGCTCGTCACCCACGACTACAGCGCCTTCCTCGGCTGGCGCATCGCGTTCGACCACCCCGATCGCATCGCGGGGCTCGTCGCGCTCGGCTCCCCGCACCCGTGGACGCGGCCGACCGGCGCGATGCTGACGCAGCTGTGGCGCGTGTGGTTCCAGCCGGTGCTCGCGACGCCCGGCGTCGGCGCATGGAGCGCGCGAACCGGCAAGCAGCGCATCGTGCGCTACATGCTCGACTGGCAGCGCGAGACCTTCGACGAGGCCGAGCAAGAGGCGTTCCTCGCCGTCTGGCGTGATCCCGAGAAGGCGCGCGGCCTCTCGGCGATCTACCGTCGGCTCATCCTGCCCGGCATGGCGGCGATGAGCCGCGGGGCGTGGGACGGGCGCCACCTCGCGCTGCCCACGCGCATCGTGCTCGCGGGCGAGGATCCGGTGCTCACCGAGGCCACGCTCGGGCCCTGGCGCGGCACGGCCGCCGACCTGCGGATCTCGACCGCCGAGGGCTCGGGCCACTACATCGCGAACGACCGGCCGGATGCGGTCGCCGACGCGGTGAGGGAGCTCACACGCCTGATCGACTGAGCCGCGTCACACCGCCGCGAGCCGCTTCGCGAGGTGCCGGCCGGTGAGCGAGTCGCCGGGCTCCGTCGCGAGCGCGATCGGCGTGCCCTCGAACACGACGCGTCCGCCCTGCGCACCCGCGCCGGGCCCGAGGTCGATGAGCCAATCGGCGCGCGAGACGACGTCGAGGTTGTGCTCGATGACGATGACCGTGCGCCCGGCGTCGACGATGCGGTCGAGCAGCCGGATGAGGTTGTCGACATCGGCCATGTGGAGGCCCGTCGTCGGCTCGTCGAGCACGATGACGTCGGCGGTCGTGCCCATCTCGATCGCGAGCTTGAGCCGCTGCCGCTCGCCGCCCGAGAGCGAGGTGAGCGTCTGCCCGAGCGTGATGTAGCCGATGCCGACGTCGACCAGCCGGCCGAGCATCGGGCGCACCTGCTTCTCGGTGAAGAAGCCGGCGGCCTCCTCGATCGACATGTCGAGCACGTCGCCGATCGACTTGCCGCGCAGCTCGTACTCGAGCACCTCCGCCGTGAAGCGCCGACCGCCGCACAGCTCGCACGGGGTCGTCACGCCGGCCATGAACGCGAGGTCGGAGTAGATGACGCCGAGGCCCTTGCACTCGGGGCACGCGCCCTCGGAGTTCGCCGAGAAGAGCGCGGGCTTGACGCCGTTCGCGGTCGCGAAGGCCTTGCGGATGGGCTCGAGGATGCCCGTGTAGGTCGCGGGGTTCGACCGCCGCGAGCCCTTGATCGCCGATTGGTCGACGAACGCGACGCCGTCCCGCGGCAGCGAGCCGTGGATGAGCGACGACTTACCCGAGCCCGCGACCCCCGTGACGGCCACGAGCACGCCCGTGGGCACATCCACGTCGACGCCCTGCAGGTTGTGCTCGCGCGCGTCGCGGATCTCGAGCCGGCCTGCGGGCGTGCGCACCTCCGCCTTCAGCTGCTGCCGGTGCTCGAGGTGCTCGCCCGTGCGCGTGCCCGAGGCCCGCAGCTCGTCGAAGGTGCCCTCGAACACCACCCGGCCGCCGTGCACGCCGGCGCCCGGGCCGAGGTCGAAGACGCGGTCGGCGATCGCCATCACCTCGGGCTTGTGCTCGACGACGAGCACGGTGTTGCCCTTGTCGCGCAGCCGCCGGAGCAGCTCGTTCATGCGCTGCACGTCGTGCGGGTGGAGGCCGGCGGTCGGCTCGTCGAAGACGTAGGTGACGTCGGTGAGCGCCGAGCCCATGTGGCGCACCATCTTGGTGCGCTGCGCCTCGCCGCCCGAGAGGCTGCCCGCGGGGCGGTCGAGCGAGAGGTAGCCGAGGCCGATCGCGTCGAAGGTCTCGAGCAGGTCGACGAGCTTCGCGCGCAGCGGCGCGGTCGCGGCGCCGCCGGCGTCGGGCGGGATGGCGGCGACGAAGGCGGCGAGGTCGGTGAGCTGCATCGCGGTCGCCTCGGCGATCGTCACGCCCTGCACGCGCACCTCGCGCGCGGCGGCGTTGAGCCGCGAGCCGCCGCACTCAGGGCACGCCTCGAAGGTCGCGGCGCGCTCGACGATCGCGCGGAGCGTCGGCTTCATCGAGTCGACGTCCTTGACGAAGACGCTCTTGCGGAGCTTCGGGATGAGGCCCTCGTAGGTCATGTTGAAGCCGGCGAACGCGACCTTCCGCTCCTCGCCGTGCAGGAAGGTGTGCAGCTCGTCGTCGGTGTAGTCGGCGATCCGCTTGTCGGGGTCGAGCAGGCCCGAGTCGGCGTAGATCTTCCAGTACCACGTGCCGACGCCGTAGTTCGGGAAGTCGATCGCGCCCTCGTTGAGGCTCTTCGAGCGGTCGACGATGACGTCGACGTCGATGGTCGAGACGCGGCCGAGGCCCTCGCACGCGAGGCACATGCCGCGCGGATCGTTGAAGGAGAGCATCACCGACGACTCGAGCCGCGGCGTGCCGACGCGCGAGTAGAGCACGCGGAGCATCGTGTACGCGTCGGTCGCGGTGCCGACGGTCGAGCGCGAGTTCGCGCCCATCTGCTCCTGGCTGACGAGGATCGCCGCGGTGAGCCCCTCGAGGCTGTCGGCGTCGGGCTGGGGCGACGGCGGCATGAAGCCCTGCACGAACGCGTCGTAGGTCTCGTCGATGAGGCGACGCGACTCGGCCGCGATCGTGCCGAACACGAGGCTCGACTTGCCGGAGCCGGAGACGCCGGTGAAGACGCTCAGCTGCCGCTTGGGGATGTCGACGTCGACGCCCTGCAGGTTGTTCTCCCGCGCGCCACGCACCGCGATGTGCTCGATCACGCAGCGAACCTAGCGCGCACCGCCCACGCGGGCGAGGCGCCCTTCGCGCAGAGTGCCGGCACTTTGCGCGAAGGGCGCGGACCGCAGAGTGTCGGCACTCTGTCGTTCTCGACGGGCGCGGACCGCAGAGTGTCGGCACTCTGCGGCCCGGGAAGCCGCGCTCGTCTTGGCGCGGGGTGAAGATACTGGGATCTTTCGCGCGGCGGGATCAGCCGCTCGGGTCGGCTCGGCGCGTAGCGTCGGGAGCGGTTCGGCACCTTCGACCCCTCGGCCCCGCTCGCCACCGCGAGCCTCCCGGCCCCGCGAGAGCCCGCTCGGCGACCCGCCCGACGCGATGGCGACTCACACCTCGCATCACTCCTGCCGAAACTTGGAGCACTCTTGACCCAGCTCATGCCCGCGCCGACGCGCCAGGCCGAACCCACGCATCCCCACCCCGCCACCGAGACCGCGGGCCACGCGATCGTCCGCGTGCTCGAGGAGCACGGCATCCGGCGCGCCTTCGTCGTGCCGGGCGAGAGCTACCTCGAGGTGCTCGACGGGCTGCACGACTCGAGCATCGAGACGGTCGTGTGCCGCCACGAGGGCGGCGCGGCCTACATGGCCGAGGCGGAGGGCAAGCTCGGGCCGCTGCCGGGCATCGCGATGGTGACGCGCGGGCCGGGCGCGGCGAACGCGCTCGTCGGCGTGCACACCGCGTGGCAGGACTCGACGCCGATGGTGCTGTTCATCGGCCTCATCCCGCTCGCGCACCGGCACAAGGAGGCGTTCCAGGAGTTCGACGTCGACGGCTGGTTCGCCGCCGGCGCGAAGAGCGTCGTCACGCTCGACGTCGCCGAGCGGGCGCAGGAGGTCGTCGCCGACGCGCTGTTCCTCGCTCGCGCCGGGCGCCCGGGGCCGGTCGTCGTCGGGCTGCCGGAGGACGTCATCCGGGAGTCGATCGAGCGGCACCCGCAACCGCAGCTGCCCGTCGCCGACGGCGGCATGACCGCGCACGACCTCGACGCCCTGCGCGACGCCCTCGCGACCGCCGAGAAGCCGCTCTTCGTCACCGGCGGCAGCGACTGGGACGCCGAGGCATCCGCCCGGCTCACCCGCTGGCTCGAGCGGCACCGCCTGCCAGCGGTCGCCGAGTGGCGCACCGAGGGCATCGTGCCGTTCGACTCGCCCTCCTACGCGGGCCCGATCGGCTACGGCCGCCCGAAGCCGACGCTCGACGTGCTCGAGGAGTGCGACCTGCTCGTCTTCGTCGGCACGCTCCCCGGCGACGTCATCACGAACGGCTTCCTCGTGCGGCAGGGCTGGGAGCGCCGCAACTTCCTCGTCTCGATCGACCCGACCCTGCGCGGCCGCTCGGGCGCCGTGAGCCACCACATCCTCGCTCGGCCGAGCGCCTTCGCGCGCGACCTCGAGCGGATCGAGCTCGCGCCCGACGATCGCCGCGCCGAGTGGACCGCCCGGCTGCGCGAGCAGCAGGTCGCCTTCAGCACGCTCCCCGACCCGGCGCCGGGCGCGGGCCGAGCCTCGATGGCGACCGTCATGGCGCACCTCGTGCCGCAGCTCGAGCACGACGCGCTCGTCACCTTCGGCGCCGGCGAGCACACCAACTGGGCGCACCGCTACTTCCCCACCCGCGCCTACCCCTCGATGGTGAGCTGCGGCAACGGGTCGATGGGGTACTCGATCCCATCGGCGGTCGCCGCCTCGCTGCACTTCCCCGAGCGGCAGGTCGTCTCGATCGCGGGCGACGGCGAGTTCCTCATGAACGGGCAGGAGCTCGCGACCGCCGCCCAGGTCGGCGCGACGCCGCTCGTGGTGCTCGTCGACAACCAGGAGTACGGCACCATCCGCACGCACCAGGAGCGGCGCCACCCGGGCCGCGTCTCGGGCACGCAGCTCGAGAACCCCGACTTCGCGATGCTCGCGCGCGCCTACGGCGGGCACGGGATCGCGGTCGAGCGCGACGCCGACGTGCCGGCCGCGGTCGAGGAGGCGCTGCGGCTGTGGCGCGAGGGCGGGCGCTTCGTGCTGCTGCACGTCGTCACCGAGCAGCGCGAGCAGGCCTACTGAGGGGTGCGGATGCGTCGGTCGGCCGGGCGGTCCGCGCCCGGCCGCGCTCGCCGCGCGATCGCGAGCGCCGCGACCGCGAGCAGCGCGCCGACCGCGGCGCCGACGCCGTTCGCGAGCGCGTCGTCGGCAGCGCACGAGCGGCCGAGCGCCGGCACGAGCGCCTGCACGGCCTCGATCGCGAGCGCGAGCACGATGGTGACGGCGGCGCCGAGCGCCGGCCTGCGGCTCGCGACACCGACGAGCAGCGCGAGCGGCACCGTGAGCACGACGTTCGCGAGCGGCTCCGGGGCCGTGAGCCGCGCCTCGACGACGAGGACGCAACCCGCCTCGAGCTCGCGGCCCGTCGGGCTGAGCGTCGCGACGAGCACGGCGAGCACCGCGAGGGCGGCGAGGGTCCACGCGGCGCGCGGCCGACCGACGAGCAGCGCGCCGATGGGCGGCGACAGCAGCGCGAGCGCGGCGAGCGCCGCGGGCGCGAGCCAGGGGTAGCCGGCGAGGATCGTCGAGAGCACCTCGAGACGCTAGCCCGGATCGCGCGCGGTGCGCGTCGCCCGAGCGGATGACTGCGGACTACGATCCGAGAGGCGGTCGCCGCCGCCCGGAACACCGAAGGAACCACATGTTCACCTGGCGCCTCCGCGACGCGTCGCGACTGACCGCATCCGACCTCGTGCTCCCCGAGGAGCGGCTCGCCTGGCCCCGCACCATCGGCCTCGGCATGCAGCACGTCGTGGCGATGTTCGGCGCGACCTTCCTCGTGCCGATCATCACGGGCTTCCCGCCGTCGACGACGCTGCTGTTCTCAGGGCTCGGCACGATGCTCTTCCTCCTGATCACGAAGAACCGGCTGCCGAGCTACCTCGGCTCGTCGTTCGCGTTCCTCGCGCCCATCGGAGCCGCGACCGAGATCGGCGGGCCGGGCTTCGCGCTCTCGGGCGTCATCCTCGTCGGGCTGCTGCTCGCGCTCGTCGGCGTCATCGTGCACTTCTCGGGCACCCGCTGGATCGGCGCCGTCATGCCGCCGGTCGTCTCGGGCACGATCGTCGCGCTCATCGGCTTCAACCTGGCCCCGGCCGCGCGCGACAACTTCGTGAAGGACCCGCTGCTCGCGGCCATCACGCTGCTCGCGATCGTGCTGACGTCGGTGCTCTTCCGCGGCATGGTCGCACGCCTCGCCATCCTCCTCGGCGTCGTCCTCGGCTACGTCATCGCGCTGCTGACAGGCCGCGTCGACCCCGAGAAGCTCGAGGCGATCGAGGACGCCGCGTGGATCGGGCTCCCGACCTTCACGTCGCCGACGTTCGATCCCGCACTGCTGCCGGCGATCCTCATGTTCGTGCCGGTCGTGCTGCCGCTCGTCGCCGAGAACCTCGGGCACGTCAAGGGCGTCGGCCAGCTGCTCGACCGCGACCTCGACCCGCTCGCCGGCCGCGCGCTCTTCGCCGACGGCATCGCCACCACGATCGCTGGCGCGTTCGGCGGCTCGCCGACGACGACCTACGGCGAGAACATCGGCGTGATGAGCGCGACCCGGGTGTTCTCGACGGCCGCCTACTGGATCGCCGCGATCACCGCGGTGCTCCTGGGCCTGAGCCCCAAGGTCGGCGCGGTCATCTTCGCCACTCCTGACGGCGTGCTCGGCGGCGTGACGACGGCGCTCTACGGCCTCATCGGCATCATCGGCGTGCGCATCTGGGTCGAGAACAAGGTCGACTTCTCGATCCCGCGCAACCAGTTCGCCGCCGGCGTCGGCCTCATCGTGGCGATCGCCGACTTCACGCTCGCCTCGGGGCAGATCTCGTTCGGCGGCATCGTGCTCGGCACGGTCGCGACCCTCGTGATCTACCACCTGATGGCCGCGCTCGAGCGGCTCCGCGGCCGCCCCGCGGCGGTGCGCGACGACCACGCGCCGCCCGCGACGACGACGACCGACTGAGCCCGGCGCATCCGTCGCTCGCGCCGGCCCGCCGCGCGGGCTACCGGGCGGCCTCGAGCTCGCGCTCGGCCGCCTCGACGAGCGGCATCGACGTCGTGTCGATGAGGGGGTTCTCGTCCTGCGTCGCGACGAGCTCGACCGCCTCGGCGCGCGACTCGACCGTCGGCACCGAGCCGATGAGCGGGCGCCGCGCCGTCTCGCGCATGCCGAGCACCGCGAGGCCGCCGACGATGCCGAAGAACATGATGTAGAACGCCGGCATGTAGGGGTTGCCGGTGAGGTCGATGAGGGCCTGGCTGAACAGCGGGGTCGTGCCGCCGAAGAGCGAGACCGAGAGGTTGTAGGCGATCGCCATCGCCCCGAAGCGCGACGCGGTGGGGAAGAGCGCCGGCAGCGTCGCCGCCGAGCAGCCGATCCACAGCGCGACCGGCACCGCGACCATCACGAGCGCGATCATGACTGCCCACAGCTCGCCCACCTGCATGAGCGCGAACGCGGGCAGGATGAGCACGACGACGGAGGCGGACGCCATGAGGTAGACGGGCTTGCGGCCGATGCGGTCGGAGAGCCTGCCGAGCAGCGGCAGGAGCGCCGAGAGCAGCAGCAGCACCGGCACGGTCGCGAGCGCCGCGGTCACCGTCGAGAGCCCGACGGTCGCCTCGAGGTAGGTGGGCATGTAGCTCGTGAGCGCGTAGCCCGCCGTGTTCGTCGCAGCGACGACGGCCATCGCGACGAGCACCGCGCGCCAGTGGTGGCGGAGGATGCCGAGGATGCCGTGGCGCGCCATCGGGTCGTCGGCGTCGGTGTGCCGGGCCTCCTGCGCGACCTCGTAGGCGGGCGTCTCGGGGATCCGCAGGCGGAACCAGATCGCGACGACGCCGAGCGGGATGGCGATGAGGAAGGGGATGCGCCAGCCGTAGTCGACCATCGCGCCGGCCCCGGAGACCGACTCCGTGATCCAGGTCGTGAGGGCGACGACCGAGGCGCCGGCGGCGAAGCCGACGTAGGAGCCGACGTCGAGCCACGACGACCAGAAGCCGCGCGAGCGGTCGGGCGAGAACTCGGCGACGTAGGTGGTCGCGCCGGCGTACTCGCCGCCGGTCGAGAAGCCCTGCACCATCTTCAGCAGGTAGAGCGGCAGGATCGCCCACGCGCCGATCTGCGCGGCGGTCGGCAGCACGCCGATGAGCGCCGTCGCGGCGGCCATCATCGCCATCGTGAGGAAGAGCACCCGCTGCCGGCCGATGCGGTCGCCGAGCGGGCCGAGCACGAGGCCGCCGAGCGGGCGGACGAGGAACGAGATCGCGAAGCCGAGCAGCACGACGAGCAGCCCGAGGCCCTCGTCCATCCCGGCGGTGAAGACCGCGGTCATCGTCACGGCGAGGTAGCCGTAGATGCCGAAGTCGAACCACTCCATGAAGTTGCCGACGACGGTGCCCGAGATCGCCTGCCGCACGCGCCCGGTCTTCACCACGAGCACGTCGTCGACCTCGAGCCTCCGCAGCTCCCCGGTCGTGGCGGGCGGATCGGCGGATGCGTCGGGTCGCGTCGAGCGGGAGTCGGCGGGGTGGCTGGCGGGCATGGCTATACGCGTCTCGTCTCTTGACTCGGTTCCGTGGATCGCCGCGGGCGCGCAGGAGCGCTCGCCGCAGCGGTGGACGACGGTAACGACCGTTCCTGAGTCGCCCTCGCACGGCGATTCGCTACCCGCGTGCGCGTGCGCGTCCGCGCGCGGGTGCTGAGGCCTCAGGCCACGCGGCTCGCGGCGAAGCGGCGCGGGTCGAGGAAGCCGATGTCGGTGAAGGGCGCCTCGTCGACCGCGAGCTGCGCGGCGAGCTCGCCGAGCGCGGCGGCGTGCTTGAAGGAGTGCCCCGAGCAGCCGCCCGCGACGACGACCCGGCCCGATGCATCCGTCGGCCCGACGAGGAACTGCCCGTCGGGGGTGTGCGCCATGGTGCACGTCGTCGACTCGGCCGGCTCGGGCTCGAGGTCGGGGAAGGTCGCCGCGACGAGCGCCGCGATGCCGTCGGTCTCGCCCGCGTGCACCTCGCGGTCGATCGCGTCGGGGTCGTCGGGCTCGAAGGGGCCGTCGAACTCGGGGCCCACCTTCGCGAGATCGCCCGCGAGCGCGCCGTGGCCCCAGATCCACTGCCCGGTGCCCGGCGCGGTGCGGATGAAGACCGGCAGGCGGTCGATGGATGCGTCGTGGCCGTCGCGCGCGCGGAACCACGTCATCACGACGCGATGGGGCACGAGCGGCACGTCCGCCAGCTGGCCGAGCCACGGCCCGGCGGCGAGCACGACGCGGCGGGCGCGCACGTCGCCGGCCGCGAGCCGCACCACGACGCCGTCGCCGTCCGGCTCGACCGCGAGCACGCGCTCGCCGGTGCGGATGCGCGCCCCGGCGGCGCGCGCGGCGTCGACCGCCGCGACGATCGCGGCCTCCGGTCGGAGGATGCCCGCCTCCGGGTCCCACAAGCCGATGTCGCCGGGCTCGAGCCGTGCGTGGCCCGGGAGCCGGCGCTCGAGCTCGTCGGCGGCCAGCCGCTCGACCGGCAGGTCGTGCTCTCGCGCCGCGGCGAGCGTGCCCTCGATGATGCGCGATCCGGGCCGGCCGATCATGATCGCGCCGGTCTCGAGCAGCAGCTCCTCCCCGCTCGACGCCTCGAGCTCGCGCCACAGCTCGCGCGCGCGGCGCGCGATGGGGGTCAACCCCGGGTGCTCGAGGCACGCGACGCGGAACAGCCGCGTGCGCCCGTGCGAGCCGCCCCACGCGTGCCCCGGCTGGTGCTGGTCGATCCCGACGACGTCGAGCCCGCGAGCGGCGAGCCGCCACGCGGCGCTCGAGCCGATCGCGCCGAGGCCGACGACCGCGACGTCCGCTCGCTCACCCATGCTCGAACGCTACCGACGCGCCCGGGCGCCGGGCGCATCCGCCCGCAACACGAGGACACGCAGGCAGATCCGACGGATTTGAACAATTAGCCGTCCCGGAGGAATACGCTGTCGGCACGACCCGTTGCACTGATTATTCGATTTTGAACGACTTGCTCGCGACGGAAGGACCCCCAATGAGCAGCATGCAGTTCGGCATCTTCTCGGTGAGCGACATCACCGAGGACCCGACCACCGGCCGCACGCCGACCGAGCACGAGCGCATCCGGGCGTGGGTCGCGATGGCGAAGAAGGCCGAGGAGGTCGGCCTCGACGTCTTCGCCGCCGGCGAGCACCACAACCCGCCGTTCTTCTCCTCGTCGCCCACGACGATCCTCGGCTACATCGCCGCGCAGACCGAGCGGCTCATCCTCTCGACCGCGACGACGCTCATCACGACGAACGACCCGGTGAAGATCGCCGAGGACTTCGCGATGCTGCAGCACCTCGCCGGCGGCCGCGTCGACCTCACGCTCGGCCGCGGCAACACCGGCCCGGTCTACCCCTGGTTCGGCAAGGACATCCGCGACGGCATCGAGCTCGCGATCGAGAACTACGCGCTGCTGCACAAGCTGTGGCGCGAGCCGGTCGTCAACTGGCAGGGCAAGCACCGCACGCCGCTCACGGGCTACACCTCGACGCCCGCGCCCCTCGACGGCGTCGCGCCCTTCGTGTGGCACGGCTCGATCCGCTCGCCGCAGATCGCCGAGCAGGCGGCCTACTACGGCGACGGCTTCTTCCACAACAACATCTTCTGGAACAAGGAGCACACGGAGCGGATGGTGCGGCTCTACCGCAACCGCTTCGCGCACTACGGCCACGGCGAGCCCGAGCAGGCGATCGTCGGCCTCGGCGGCCAGGTCTTCATGAAGCCGACGGAGCGCGAGGCGAAGGAGCGGTTCCGCCCGTTCTTCGACGTCGCCCCCGTCTACGGCCACGGCCCCTCGCTCGAGGAGTTCACCGAGGCGACGCCGCTCACCGTCGGCACGCCAGAGCAGGTCATCGAGCGGACGCTCTCATTCCGCGACTTCGCGGGCGACTACCAGCGCCAGCTCTTCCTCATCGACCACGCCGGCCTCCCGCTCGAGGAGGTGCTCGAGCAGATCGAGATCCTCGGCACCGAGGTCGTGCCGGTGCTGCGGCAGGAGTTCGACCGCGTGCGCCAGCCCGGGGTGCCGGATGCGCCCACGCACGCCGCGCGCGTCGCGGCCGCCCGGGAGGCGGGCACGCAGCTCGGCGAGCAGGGCCGCGCGTGGCAGGAGCAGGGCGCGCGCAGCGACCTCGACACCGGCGCGGCGATCGCTCAGCAGGCGGGAGAGGCGCGATGAGCGAGCCGCGGATCGCGGTCGTCTCGGCCGGCCTCGGCGACCCCTCGAGCACGAAGCTGCTCGCCGACCGGCTGCGCGACGCGACGCTCTCGGCGCTCACGGGGCACGGCCAGACCGCCGAGGCCGTCGACGTCGTGCTGCGGCCGCTCGCGCAGGACATCGCCGCGCACATGCTCACGCACAACCCCTCGGAGGCGCTCGCCGCCGCGATCAGGGAGGTCGTCGACGCCGAGGCGATCATCGCCGTGACGCCGACGTTCAACATGTCGTACTCGGGGCTGTTCAAGTCGTTCTTCGACGTCATCGAGGAGGGGCAGCTCGCCTCGATCCCCACCGCGCTCGGCGCGACGGGCGGCTCGGCGCGCCACTCGATGGTGATGGACACCGCGATGCGGCCGATGTTCGCCTACCTCAAGGCGCAGGTCGTGCCGACCGGGGTCTTCGCCGCGAGCGAGGACTGGGGCACGGCATCCGGCCTCGAGCGCCGCATCGCGCGCGCGGGGCAGGAGCTCGCCGACCTCATGGTCGCGATGCCGCGACGGCGCGAGGCCGACCCGTTCGACGTCGAGAGCGACGCGTTCGTCTCGTTCGAGCAGATGCTGGGGCACGCGTGAGCGCGGCTCGCGGCAAGCCGACGGCGTCGCAGGCCTGGCGCGAGTACTTCGAGGGCTCGAGTCTGCTCGAGAACGAGCTCGAGCGGCGCCTCAAGGAGGCCGCCGACATGGACCTCGGCGAGTTCAACATCCTGCTCGTGCTGCACGAGGCCGAGGGCTCGCGGATGCGCATGGGCGACCTCGCGCGCGCGATCGCGTTCGCGCCCGGCCGGCTCACGTACCGCATCGCGGCGCTCGAGCGCTCGGGGCTCGTGCAGCGCTCGCGATCCGCGACCGACCGTCGCGGCACCGAGGCCGTGCTGACGGATGCCGGTCGGCAGCGGCTGCGCAAGGCGCGCCCCGTGCACGCCCGGCACGTCGAGGAGCTCTTCCTCGGCGGGCTGGATGACGAGGCGATCGCGGTGCTGCACCGCGTCTTCGGACCGCTGCGCGCGAGCCTGCTCGGCCGCGGCGCGGCCGACGCGAGCGGCGCGGCCGAGTAGCCGCCGGCAGCGCGCCTCGCGCAACTCGCCGGGCGCTCGCACCGCATCCGTACCCCGATCGTCGCGCGCGCCTGCGACGATGGGTGCATGCGTGAGCAGGCGCTGCTGGAGAAGGCGATCGGTCGCACCGGTCGCCTCGTCGCCGTCGAGCCCTTCGGGCACGGCAGCATCGCGCGCTTCACGATCGACGACGGCGAGTGGGCCGGCGAGTGGTTCGTCGACACCTCGCGGCAGCCGGTCGCGGTCGAGACCGGCTTCGTCGTCAGCACGAGCGACGGCGTCCCTGTCGCCCGCATCTGGAAGCATCCGCTCGACCCGCGCCTGCCGGCGCTGCGCACGGCCGTCGACCCCGAGCGGCTCGCGCGCATCTCGGCCGCAGCGGGCAGCAGCGGCCGGATCGAGGCGCGCGTGCTCGCCTACCGCCCGGGCCGCCGCGCCGTCGTGCGCATCACGCAGCACGGCGTGCACCTGTTCGTGAAGGTCGTGCGGCCCGCCGAGGCCGAGGACCTCGTGGCGATCCACGAGGCGTGCCGCTCGGTCGGCGTGCCCGCGCCCGAGGTCGTGCACTGGTCGCCGTCGGGCGTCGTCGTCGTGCGCGACGCGATCGGCACGCCCGGCCCAGTCACGGCCGCGACGATGCCCGCTGACGACGTCGTCGACGCGGTCGACGCGCTCCGCGAGCGGCTGCTCACGGTGCGCACGCGCCGCATCGCGCGCGCCTCGGTCGCGACGCGCATCGACTGGCATCTCGCGCGCATCGGCGAGGCACTCCCCGACCGCGCCGCCGACGTGCGAGCGCTCGCGCCCTTCGTGATCGCGAACGCGCGCCGCGTTGGCCCGCCGCGCGTCATCCACGGCGACCTCCACATCGGCCAGCTCTTCTTCCACGGCAGCGCCGTGTCGTCGGTCATCGACGTCGACACCGCGGGGCTCGGCGACCCCGCCGACGACTGCGCCGCCTTCGTCGGGCACGCGACCGCGAGCGCCGTGCGCAACGACGTCGCGGGGCGCGCGGCCGATGCCGAGCTGCTGCAGGACCTCGCCG
Organism: Agrococcus sp. TF02-05; assembly: GCF_017565345.1. Classification (NCBI taxonomy): domain Bacteria; kingdom Bacillati; phylum Actinomycetota; class Actinomycetes; order Micrococcales; family Microbacteriaceae; genus Agrococcus; species Agrococcus sp. TF02-05. Next base: position 63,666 of record NZ_JAGEKO010000011.1, read on the forward strand.
ACGCCGCCGAGGAGCGCTGGCTCGACTCGGCGCACACGCGAGCGCTCACGGCGCTGCACCTGCTCGGCCACGGCATCCGCGCCGCCGAGCGCTCGCGCGAGGCGGCGAGCCTGCTGCTCGACCGCGCGCTCGAGGTCACGGGGCTCCGGCCCCGCCGCTGAGCCGCGCGCGGCCGCTCAGACGAGCCGGTAGCCCATCCCCCGCACCGTCTCGATGCGCTCCGCGCCGAGCTTGTTGCGGAGGTAGCGGATGTACACGTCGACGACGTTCGAGCCCGGGTCGAAGTCGTAGCCCCACACGCGAGAGAGCAGCTGCTCGCGCGAGAGCACCTGGCCCGCGTGGCGCACGAGCTCCTCGGCGAGCGCGAACTCGCGACCCGAGAGCTCGACCTCGCGGCCGTCGACGCTCGCGCGCCGGGTGCGGACGTCGAGCGCGAGGCCCTGGTGCGAGAGCTGCGCGACCGGCTGGCCGCTCGGCGCGGCGCTCGCCATCCGCAGCCGCACGCGCGCGAGCAGCTCGTCGAAGCGGAAGGGCTTGGCCATGTAATCGTCGGCGCCGCCCTCGAGCCCCGCGACGGTGTCGGCACCGCCCGCGCGCGCCGTGAGGATGATGACCGGCATCGTCGAGCCCGAGCCGCGCAGCTGCGCGAGCACCTCGAAGCCGTCCAAGCCCGGCAGCCCGATGTCGAGCACGAGCAGGTCGAACTCGTCCGTGAGCGCGAGGTCGAGCGCCTCGGGGCCCGTCGTCGCGACGCGCGTCGAGAAGCCCGCGGCCGCGAGCCCCTTCTCGACGAACGACGCGATGCGCGCCTCGTCCTCCGCGATCAGGATCGATGCCATGGCTGCTCCTCGCTGTCGGTCTGGGATCGGGCGTCGGGTCGGGCGTCGAGTCGGGCGCGATCGACGGCGCCCCGGGGCGGATGCGCGCCACCGGCGGCGGGGACGACGGCGCCCGGGAGGGTGAGCCGGAACTCGGAGCCGACCGAGGCATCCGTCGCCCTGGCATCCACGACCGACGCCGAGCCGCCGTGGCGCTCCGCGATGAGCGTGACGATCGCGAGCCCGAGCCCCGAGCCGCCGTCGCCCCGCCCCTCGGCGACGCCGCGGCGGAAGCGCTCGAAGATGACGGCCTTGAGCTCGTCCGGCACGCCCGGTCCGCGGTCGCGCACGAACAGCTGCAGGTCGCGGCCCAGCACGCGCGCGCCGATCACGATCGGGCCGCGCGCGTGCCGCGCGGTGTTCGCGACGAGCTGCAGCATTGCTTGCGTGATGCGGTCGGGATCGAGCACGGCGACCGCGGCCACCGCCTCGACACCGGGCTCGAGCTCGGTGCCGTCGATCGCGCGCGCCTTCTCGGCGATCTGCTCGAGCAGGGCGGCGACGTCGGTCTGCCGCAGCTCGAAGGCGCCCGGGTCGCGCAGCCGCGCCGCCGCGCGCAGGTCGTCGACGAGCCGCGCCATGCGGTCGAGCTCGTCGATCGCGAGGTCGCGGGTCGCCTCGACGTCGGCCGGGTCGCGCGCGTCGACGAGCTCGAGGTGGCCGCGCACGATCGTGATGGGCGTCTTGAGCTCGTGGCCGACGTCGCGCAGCAGCTCGCGCTGGCTGCCGAGCGCGCCGCCGAGCCGGTCGAGCATGCCGTTGACGGTGATCGCGAGCTGCGACACGTCGTCGCGGCTCGAGCCGACGGGGATGCGCTCCGAGAGGCTCGCGGCCGAGGAGCGCTCGGCGACCTCGCGCATCCGCCGGATGGGGCGCAGCAGCCGGTCGGAGACGAGCAGACCGACGAGGAACGTCGCCGCGGTCGTGACGAGCGCCGTGATCGTGAACACGCGCGCGGCGCCGTCGAGCTCGGCGAGCTCGGCATCGACGTCGTAGCCGGTGACGAAGACGGCGGCGGGCGGCGCGCCCTCGTCGACGTCGCCCACGACGACGGGCGCCGCGAGGTAGCGCACGGTGCGCTCGCCGCCCGCGTAGGTGCCGACCACGACCTCGTGCCCGGCGGTCTCGGCGACGACGCGCTCGACGAAGCCCGGCAGCCGGTCGAGCGGCACGTCGGTCGCGATGCCCGGCACGAGGGCCGCGCTGCCGTCGACGATGCCGAGCGTGCCGGTGTTGTCATCCGGCGCGAGCCGCTGCACGACCGCCCGCAGCGCTTGCGCGGAGTCGGCCCACGCGTCGTCGGCGACGATGAAGCTCGCCGACTCGAGCGCCGCGCGCAGGTTCGCCTCGATCTGCTCGAGCGTGCGCGAGCGCTCCGCGACGTAGGCGACGCCGCCGGCCACGAACGCCGAGACGAGCGCGAGGAGCGTCAGCAGCCCGACGATGCGCGAGCGCACCGTCCATGGGCGCAGTCGCCTCCGCTCGGGATCGGCCATGCCTCCATTCAACCCCCGCGGTCGCGGGGCGGCGATGAGCCGAGGATGAGAGGCCCCTCACGATCGGCCCGCGGCGCCCGGCGATCTGGTCGAATGGCCGTGTGGATGCAGCGATCGACGGGCGCGCCGAGAGCGCCGAGGAGCGGATGCTGCGCGACGCCCTCGGCGAGCAGCTCGAGGGCGAGCTGCGCATCATCAGCCGCGAGCCGTTCGGCGGCGGCGCGCTCACCGGCTTCGAGGAGCTCTCGCCCCAGGCGCGCTACTGGTACGTCGACACCTCCGGCAAGCGGGTCGAGGCCGAGACGGGCTTCGTGCTCGGCGACCCGGAGCGCCCCGACGCGCGCATCTGGCTGCACCCGGCGGATCCCCGCCTGCCCGCGCTCGCCCCCGCATCCTTCCCCGCGGCCGCGGCGACGCTCATGGGCCGGCTCGGCGTCTCGATCGACCGCCCGCCCGAGCTGCTCGTCTACCGGCCCGGCAAGCGGGCGATGTTCCGGATGCGCGCGGGCGAGCGGGAGACCTACCTCAAGATCGTGCGCCCGTCGGCCTCCGGCGCGATCGTCGAGCTGCAGGAGTCGCTGCGGGCGGGCGGCGTGCCCGTGCCGCACATCACCGGCTGGTCGGAGCTCGGGATCGTGCTCACCGAGACGGCCGACGGCGTGCCGCTCACCTCGCGGCTCGTCGAGCTCGAGCCCGATCGGCTGCTCGACTCGATCGACGCGCTGCGCGCGCGCATCGCCGCGGTCGACACCGGCCGCGATGCGCGCGCCTCGCTCGCGCTGCGGCACGACTGGTACCTCGCGCGCATCGACGCGGCGCTCGCCCGGGCGGCGGAGGGCGACCCGGCGGTCGCCCCGTCGGCGTTGCTCCGCGACCACCTCGCCGCCGTGACGGCGGTCGTGACGGGCGCCGACGCATCCGCCCTCGTCGCCGACGAGGCCGAGCGGCGCACGATCCACGGCGACCTGCACGTCGGGCAGCTGTTCGTCGACGCCGACGACGCGAGCGCGATCGCGGGCGTCATCGACATCGACACCGCGGGGCTCGGCGACCCGGCCGACGACGAGGCGGCGCTCATCGCTCACCTCATCGCCTCGATCGCGCTCGCGCGGCGCGACGAGGGCCGCTCGGCGGGCTTCCGGCGACTGCTCGACGCCGCGGCCGCGCGCTGGCTCGCCCCCGGCCGGCGCGGCCGCGCGCGCGTCGCGCACCGCACCGCCGTGCACGTGCTCGCGCACGCGCTCGCGCCGATCGAGCGCGGCGACCTCGAGACCGCGGAGGTCGAGCTCGCGCTCGGCGGCGACATCCTGCGCGATGCAGATGAGAGACCTCTCATCTGAGCGTCCTCCCGCCCTCACGGAGACCGGCGAGGGTGGAGGCATGCAGCGGAAGCAGTGGGTGCTCGTCGGCACCGCGGGGGCGCTCACCCTCGCGGGGCTCAGCGTGGGCGCGATGGGGATCGCGAACGCGATGCAGGTGCAGGACGCGGCAGGCTCGCCCGTCGCCGGCATCGAGCTGCGCGGCGAGCGCTCGAGCACGGGCGACGGCTCGGCGCCGGGCGCGAAGGCCGCCGCGGGCACGATCGTCGCGCCCTCGCCGACCGAGGCGGCGGTCTCCGCTCAAGAGGTGCCCGCCCCGGAGCCCGTGCCGGCCCCGGCCCCGGTCGCGCCGGCCGGCTCCGCGAGCGCCGCCTCGGCCGGCTCGAACGGCTGACGCCGCTCCTCTCGCGCGCCGATCGGCGCGCGATCGCCGTCGACCTCCCGGCGGGTCGTTTGGTAGACTAACGAAATGCCGACCATCGCCCTCGCCGACGCCTTCCGGGTCGCCCTCGTGCGCATGGGCAGGCGCATGCGGGCCGAGCGGGTCGACGAGGCGCTCTCGCTCCACCACCTCTCGGCGCTCGGCGCGCTGCAGGTCGTCGAGGAGCCCACCCTCGCCCGCATCGCGGCGTGCGAGGGCGTGAAGCCGCCGAGCATGGTCAAGACGCTCCAGCACCTCGAGTCGCTCGGCTACGTCGAGCGCCGCGACCACCCGAGCGACGGCCGCATGGTGCTCTTCGCGATCAGCGAGAAGGGCGAGCAGATGATCGCCGAGACGCGCGAGCGCCGCAACCGCGCGCTCGCCGAGGCGATCGACGCGCTGAGCCCCGAGGACCGCGAGGCGCTCGTGCGCGCCATCCCCGTCATCCAGAGGCTCGCCGAACGATGATGTTCCGCTCCCTGCGCCTGTTCAACTACCGCACGTGGTTCACCGGCGCCCTCATCTCGAACATCGGCGCGTGGATGCAGTCCACCGCGCTGTCGTGGACCGTGCTCACGGTGCTCACCAACAACGACGCGACCGCGGTCGGCGTCAACATGGCGCTGCAGTTCGGCCCCCAGCTGCTGCTCGTGCCGGTCTCGGGCCTCATCGCCGACAAGTACGACCGCCGCAAGGTGCTGCTCGTGACGCAATCGGCGATGGGCATCCTCGCGCTCATCCTGGGCATCGTCGTCACCGCGGGCGTCGTCGAGCTGTGGCACGTGCAGCTGTTCGCCCTCGCTTTCGGCATCGTGCAGTCGTTCGACAACCCGGCGCGGCAGGCGTTCGTCTCGCAGATCGTCGGGCAGGACGACATCGCCAACGCGGTCGCCCTCAACTCCGCCTCGTTCCACGGCGCGCGCCTCGTCGGCCCGGCCGTCGCGGGCCTCTTGATCGCGCTCGTCGCGCCCGGCCCGGTGTTCCTCATCAACGCCGTGACCTTCATCGCGATGATCGCCGCGCTCCTGCGGCTGCGCACCGACGAGCTGCGGCCGAGCCCGCGCGGCGCGAAGGGGCTCGGCGACATCGTCGCGGGCTTCCGCTACGTGAAGAAGCGCGGCGACCTCATGATCGTCTTCGCGATGGCGTTCATCCTCGGCACCTTCGGGCTCAACTTCCCCATCTACATCTCGACCATGACGAGCGTCGAGTACGAGGCGCAGGCCGACACCTTCGGCATCCTCTCGAGCGCGATGGCGATCGGCTCGGTCGCGGGCGCGCTGCTCGCCGCTCGCGCCGCGCGCCCGCGCTGGACCCTCATCATCGGCGGCCTCGGCCTCTTCGTGCTGGGCTGCCTCGCGGCGGCGGTCTCGCCGCACATCGTGCTCTTCGGCGTCGCGCTCGTCGTGGCGGGCTTCACGGCGCAGCTGTTCATGACCAACGCCAACTCGATGGTGCAGCTCACGAGCGCGCCCGAGATGCGCGGCCGCGTCATGGCGCTCTACGGCGCGGTCTTCATGGGCGGCACCCCGATCGGCGCGCCGATCGTCGGCTGGGTCGCGGATGCGTGGGGCCCGCGCGCGGGACTCCTCGTCGCCGCCGCGACGTGCCTCGTCGCCTTCGCGGTCGGCGCCATCTGGTGGATCCGCGTGCGCCGCTCCGACCGCATGAGCCGCACCGGCACGCTCACGCTGCCGCCGCCCACCGAGCAGATCGACATCGCCAAGTAGCCTCGGTCGCGGTCGCGGTTGCGTCAGCCGCGTCGCCGCCACCCCGACACCGCGAGCGCCTCGTCGAGCGCGTCGTGCACCGCGAGCCGCTCGAGCGAGTCGAGCTCCTCGCGAGCGCCGGCCGACGCGGGCGCCCGACCGGGCGCGCCGACGCGCACGGTCGAGCCGCCGCTCTGGCGCAGCATCGCGGTCGGCGTCTCGATGACGTCAGCATGCTCGAGCTCTCCCCCGCCCGCGTCGCGCAGCTCGCAGCGCTCCTCGCCCCACGAGCCGACGCGCCACCGCACCTCGATGTGCGCACCCGCGTGATGCACGGCGCACGGGCTGTCGGCGAGCCGGCGGGCGAGCTCGCTCGCGACGTCCGCGAGCGCCCAGCGCCCCTCGCCGGTCACCGCCGCGGGCTGACGCCGCGCCGCCGCGAGCGGCATCGCGCGCCGTCGCCCATCGCGCAGCATCCCCCGCACCGCGAAGCCGACGAGCAGCGCGCCGACGACGACGAACGCGGCCGGCACGAGCAGCACGAGCGTCTCGACGTCGAGCGCCCAGCGCCGCGGCGCGGCGAGCATCGCGGCGAGCACTGCCGCGCCGACGGCGGTGAAGAGCGCGCCGATCAGCAGCGGCACGAGCCGCCGCATCACGCCTTGCGGCTCGACTGCACGGCCTCGATGACGAGCCGCACGATGAGGACCGCGAGGAAGACGGCGAAGACGATGGATGCCGTGCGCGGGTCGAGCAGGTTGGCGACAGCCGCGCCGAGCGCGGTCGTGACGCACGCGGAGAGCCCGACGATGAGCGCGGAGCGCAGGTCGACGTTCTTGCGCCGCAGGTTGCCGATCGTGCCCGAGATCGCGGTCGGGATCATCATCGCGAGCGACGTGCCCTTCGCGACGAGGTCGCTCTGCCCGAAGAGCAGGATGAGCATCGGCACGATGATGATGCCGCCGCCCACGCCGAGGATGCCCGAGAGCACGCCCGTGCAGAAGCCGAGCACGACGAGCCCGATGATCGGCAGCACCGTGAGCTCGAGCTCCGCCTCGCGCGAGGGGACGACGAGGAAGAGGCTCACGGCGACCGCGGCGAGGAAGACGATGAACGCCCAGCGGATCGCGAGCAGGGGCAGCCGGTGCAGCAGGTGGGCGCCGACCTGCGCGCCGGTCACCGAGCCGACCACGAGGATGAGCGCGACGAGCCAGTCCACCTGCTCGAGCGCCGCGTAGCTCGCGACGCCGACGAGCGCGGCCGGCACGATCGCGGCGAGCGAGGTGCCCGCCGCGAGCCGGCGCTCGAAGCCGGCCGCGAGCACGAGGAGCGGCACGATGACGATGCCGCCGCCGATCCCGAACATGCCCGAGAGGAACCCGGCGAAGAGCCCGATCCCGATGAGCGACCAGAGCGGGCGACGGCGGGTGGCCTCGAGATCGTCTGTCACCCATCCATCTTGCCGTGACGGGCCGCATCCGCCGTTCAGGTGGTGGCGCCGGCCTCCGGCTGCGCGGGAGCGCGGAGTGCGTGCGCCATCCACCACCAGGCGAAGACGCTCAGGACGATCGGCACGACGAGCGAGGCGAGCGAGCCGAGCGCGACCCACGGGCCGGCGAGGGCGACGAGCTGGCCGGGGTCGGCGATGCGCTCGAGCAGGCCCGGATCGATCGCACCGGGATCGAAGTCGCCCGGGTCGCCGCTCCAGCCCTGCGGACCCCAGCCGGTGTCGCTCGGGTCGAAGTCGAGGTTCGGCCCGCCCGCGAACGGGAGGCCGCCGAACGCGGGGATCGTGATCGAGCCGAGGCTGCCGAGCACGATGGTCGCGGCCGCGGCGATGCCGAAGCCCGCCCACGTGACGCCGACGGGTCGGTGCACGCCCGCGCGGCGCAGCATGCGCGCGCTGATCCAGAGGCCGACGAGCCACACGACGACGCCGAGCGGGATCGCGGCGATGACCGCGATGCCGCCCGCGGAGCCGAGCCAGTCGCCGAGCTGCGGCCAGACGCCGCCGGTCGCGCTCGGGCCGCCCTCGCTGAGGGCGAAGCCGACGCCGAAGATGACGGCGCTGACGACGAATGGCAGCGCGAGGAGCAGGATGGCCGCTTGCGAGATGCCGAGCCCGAGCCACGCGATGCCGCCGCCGATGCCGCCGGCGAGGCGGGCGCGGTGGGCGTCGGCCTTGGGCATCGGCGGGCGCGGCGTCGTCGGCTGCGTCGGGGCGACGGGCGGCACGTACGGCTGAGCCGGCGCCTGCTGCATCGGCTGGCCCTGCGGCGCGGCCGACCGGGGTGCGGGGTTGGGGACGGTCATGCGAGCAACGCTAGGCCGGAGCGGCTGTCGCGACCACCCGGCCGTCCCGGGATCCGCCTGGGGGCTGGCCCCCGGCGGACCCCGGTCGGGTCAGCGCGACGAGACGGTGCCGAAGCGCTGCGCGATCGGCACGAGCAGCGAGGGCCGCGCCGCGAACCACGCGGCGGCGATGACGATGAGCGACCCGGCGAAGAACGCGAAGCCGAGCCAGTCGTCGGCCTCCCGCGCCGCGTACATGTGGTTGAGGTTGCGCAGCGCCCCGGTCGTGAGCACGAGCAGCACGTGCGTGACGATGAAGACGACGAAGTAGAGCATCACGGGGAAGTGCACGGCGCGCGCCCACTCCACCGGGAAGGCGCGGTCGAGGCCAGCCTTGCCCTGCGGCCACCAGCGGCTCATGCGGATGCCCGTGATGATCGCGAGCGGCGCGGCGACGAAGACGGTGGTGAAGTACGCGAGCTGCTGGAGCGCGTTGTAGTTCACCCAGCCGTGCTCGGTCGGCCAGTCGAGCGAGACGTACTGCAGGCCGGCGGAGATCGCGTGCGGGAAGACCTCGAGGCTCGTCGGCACGATGCGCATCCACTGCCCGGTCGCGAACAGCAGCACGACGAAGACGAGCCCGTTGACGACCCACAGCACGTCGAGGCTCGTGTGGAGCCAGACCGAGAGCGAGGTCTTCTTGCCGCCGCGCTTCGGGGTCCAGTAGGCGGCGGGCTTCCGCTCGTACCGCACCTGCAGGCCCGAGCGGATGATGAGCACGATGAGCAGCGAGTTGAAGAAGTGCGACCAGTTGAGCCACGGCGGCAGGCCGACGGGCGCGCCCTCCGGCAGGTCGTAGGTGCCGGAGTACTGCTGCATGAACGCCGCGACCGGCTCGAGCCCGACGAACCAGCGGGCGATCGCGACGACGATCGTCGCGAGGCCGATGATCGCGAGCGCGACGATGATGCTGGTCGCGATCCACTGGCGCGCGGTGACCGGGCGCATCGACGGCGCGGCGGCAGCGGTCGCGGCCGGCTTCGCGGCGGCGGCCGCCGGCTTCTTGGCAGGAGCGGCGGGCTTGGTCGCCGGGGCTGGCTTCGCCGCCGGCGCGGCGGTCTGCGCTGCGACCGGCGCGCGCTCAGACTCGGGCTCGACCTGGGGAATCGGGTCCGCGGTCTCGGGCGCGGCGCTCTGGGCTGCCGCCGGGACCGGGGCCGGAGCGACCGGAGGAGCGGCCGCCGGCGCCGCAGGCGCGGGTGGGGCGGCGGGCGGGGCGGCAGTCGGCGCCGGCGCAGCGGGCTCCGCGCTC
>NZ_JAGEKO010000012.1:0-21683 GCF_017565345.1 Agrococcus sp. TF02-05
CGCCGACGCGATCGAGCGCGCCGAGGCGCTCATGCCCGGCGTGCTGCTGCTCGACACCCCCACGCTCGTCGAGCGCAGCGAGCTCGTGCTGCTCGCGGTGCCTAGCTCCGAGCTGCCCGGGCTCGTGGCCGGCCTCGCCGCGACGGGCGCGTGGCAGCCGGGGCAGCTCGTCGTGCACACGGCGGCCGAGCACGGCGTCGAGGTGCTGCGGCCCGCGCGCGAGCGCGGCGCGATCCCGATCGCGCTGCATCCCGCGATGTCGTTCACCGGCACGTCGCTCGACCTCTCGCGGCTGCTCGAGTCGACGATCGCGGTCACCGCGCCCGGGCCGGTGCTGCCGATCGGGCAGGCGCTCGCGGTCGAGATGGGCGCCGAGCCGATCGTCGTCGACGAGGCCGACCGGCCCGCGTACGCCGAGGCGATCGGCGCTGCTCGCGACTTCGCCGAGGGCATCGTCGCGCAAGCGCTGCGGCAGCTGCACGAGCTCGGCGTCGAGCGGCCCGGTCGGGTGCTCGGCGGCGTCGTGCGCTCGGCGGTCGAGACGGCGCTCGCGCGCCATCCCGACCCGCCGCTCGAGCCCTGAGCGGCGCTCGACCGGGCGGGTGCGCCGCCGACCCGCTGCCGCGGCTCGGGCTCGCGCCCAGCCGGTCGAGTGCCCGCGCATCCCGCCCGTCGAGCGGGCGGGCGCCCACCGACGCCTATCCTTGGCTGGTGCCCGAGCCCATCCAGAGCCTCACGACCGTCGACGAAGCGCGCGAGTTCGTCGCCGCCGAGCGCGCGGCCGGGCGCCGCATCGCGCTCGTGCCGACCATGGGCGCGCTCCACGAGGGGCACCTCGAGCTCGTCCGCACCGCGCGCGAGCACGCCGACACCGTCGTCGCATCGGTCTTCGTCAACCCGATGCAGTTCGGCGCGAACGAGGACCTCGACCGCTACCCGCGCACGCCCGAGACCGACACCGCCCAGCTCATCGTGCTCGGCGCCGAGGCGCTCTTCATGCCCGAGGTCGACGAGATGTACCCCGACGGCGGCCGCTCCGAGACGCTCGTGACCGCGGGCCGCCTCGGCGGCGTGCTCGAGGGCGCGAGCCGCCCCGGCCACTTCGACGGCGTGCTCACGGTCGTGACCAAGCTGCTCTCGATCATCACGCCCGACGTCGCCGTCTTCGGCGAGAAGGACGCGCAGCAGCTCTTCCTCGTGCGCCGCATGGTGCGCGACCTCAACCTGCCGGTGCGCGTCATCGGCGTGCCGACGGTGCGCGAGCCCGACGGCCTCGCCCTCTCGAGCCGCAACCGGCTGCTGCAGCCCGCGGAGCGCACCGACGCGCTCGCGCTCTCCCGCGCGCTCGAGGCCGCCGGTGCCGCCGCGGGCGAGGGCGTCCAGGCGATGCTCGCCGCCGCGCGCGCCGTGCTCGAGCGCGAGCCGGGTGTCGAGCTCGACTACCTCGCGGTCGTCGACCCCGCGACCTTCCTCCTCGCCCCCGACGACCACCGCGGCCGCGCCCAGGTGCTCGTCGCCGCGCGCGTCGGCAGCGTGCGCCTCATCGACAACGCGGTCTTCGCCATCGCCTGACCCGAGGGGGGCGGATGCGCTCCGACGGCCGGGCGGACGGCGCTCGGTAGGATCGGGAGTCGTGACCGAGACGCCGAACGCCCCCGCCGCAACCGCCGAGCACGAGCGCGCCGACTGGGTCTCGCGCCTCGCGGACGAGGTGATCGCCGAGGCCGCAGCGCGCGGCACGAAGCCCGTCGCGGCATCCGGCATCTCGCCGTCGGGCCCCATCCACCTCGGCAACTTCCGCGAGGTCATGAGCCCGCACCTCGTCGTCGACGAGCTGCAGCGGCGCGGCATCGAGGCCGAGCACATCTTCAGCTGGGACGACTACGACCGCTTCCGGAAGGTGCCCGCGGGCATCGAGGGCGTCGACGAGTCGTGGGCCGAGCACATCGGCAAGCCGCTCACGAGCGTGCCCGCCCCGCCCGGGAGCGAGCACGAGTCGTGGGCCGCGCACTTCCGCGCCGAGGCGGAGGCCTCGTTCGCCGAGGCGGGCATCCGCTACCGCGGCATCAGCCAGACCGAGCAGTACCGCGCCGGCGCATACACGGAGCAGATCCTGCACGCGATGCGCCACCGCCGCGAGATCGATGCGATCCTCGCCCAGTACCGCACCCTGCCCGCGGCGAAGGACGAGGACGAGGAGCTGCAGCGCGCCCTCGACGCCTCCTCCGGCGCGGCGAGCGAGAGCGACGGCTCGGGCGGCGCGGAGTACTACCCCTACAAGCCCTACTGCACGAGCTGCGGCAAGGACCTCACGACGATCGAGGCGTACGACGACGACTCGACCGAGATGACCTACGCGTGCCAGTGCGGGCACCGCGAGACGGTGCTGCTGCGCGAGTTCCGCTCAGGCAAGCTCGTCTGGAAGGTCGACTGGCCCATGCGCTGGGCGTTCGAGAGGGTCGTGTTTGAGCCCTCCGGCGTCGACCACCAGTCGCCCGGCTCGTCCTTCCAGGTCGGGCTCGAGCTCGCGCCGGTCTTCGGCTGGCAGCGGCCGCTCGGCCCGATGTACGCGTTCGTCGGCTTCGGCGGCGTCGCGAAGATGTCGTCCTCGCGCGGCGGCGCCCCGGTGCCCGCCGACGCGCTCGCCGTCATGGAGGCCCCGGTGCTGCGCTGGCTCTACGCCCGCCGCCGCATGAACCAGTCCTTCGACGTCGCCTTCGGCTCCGAGCTGCAGCGCACCTACGACGAGTGGGATGCGCTCGCGCGGAAGGCCGCGGCCGGCACGGCCCAGCCCGCCGAGCTCGCCGCGCTCGAGCGCGCGACCTCCACCGCGCACGAGCGGCTCCCCGAGACACCGCGACGCGTCGCCTACCGCACCCTCGCATCCGTCGTCGACATCACCTTCGGCGACGAGGAGCAGATCCTGCGGATCCTGCGCGGCCTCGACGCCGACGACCCGATCACCGACCTCGACGAGCTGCGCCCGCGGCTCGACCGCGTCGAGGCGTGGGTCGCGACCCACATGCCCGCCGACGAGCACACGATCGTGCGCGCCGAGCCCGACCGCGAGGCGCTCGACGCGCTCACCGAGGGGGAGCGGGATGCACTCCGGCTGCTGCTCGACGGCGGCGGCGGCCTGCCGCCGATCGAGGAGGCGTGGACGCTCGACGGGCTCACGAACCAGGCCTACGGCGTCGCGAAGGTGCAGCGGGGGCTCGAGCCCGACGCGATCGTGAAGGGCGACAAGGAGCTCTCGGGCGCCCAGCGCGCGTTCTTCGCGCTGCTCTACCGGCTGCTCGTCGGCCGCGAGACGGGCCCGCGCATCCCGACGCTGCTGCTCGCGATCGGCCGCGAGCGCGTGCGCGAGCTGCTGAGCTGACCGCGGCTCGCTGCGAGATGGGCCTCGCGGGGCGGGCGGTAGGATTGCCCCATGCCTGAGAGCTGGTGGGGGAACGCGATCTTCTCGCTCATCCCGACGATCGTGCTCGGGCTCCTGTTCTGGATGGTGCTGCGCTACATCATCCGCGGCGACCGCACCGCCCGGCTCGAGTACGACCGCATCGAGGCCGAGGAGCGGGCGAAGGCCGGACTGCCGCCCAAGGGCACGGCGGATGCGTCGACGCCGGCGGCGAGCGCGGCTCCGGGCGCGCAGGCGGCAGAGGGGGCACCCGCTTCCACGCCGGCGCCCGACGAACCCGCTCGCTGAGCGACCGGCTCCCGCCGGAGCGCGTCAGCGCGTGACGGGAGCCGCGACCTGCGGCTCGAGCACGGGCCGCGGCGCGAGCAGCTCCGCGCCCGGCGCGCCCTTCGTCCAGCGCTGCTCCTTGCGCAGGAGGAAGTGCACCGCGAGGTAGCTCGCCCCGAGCGCGAGGATCGCGATGCCGAGCGAGAGCCAGTCCTCGCCCGAGACCGGCTGCGCCGAGAAGGCCGACGTGCCGGTGAGCGCGAGCGGCACCATGATGAAGACGTTGTTCGCCGTGTGCAGCACCGATGCCGCCTCGAGGCCGCCGGTGCGGAAGGTGAGCATCGAGCACGTGAAGCCGACGAGCGAGAGCTGCAGCGTCGCGGCGACCGACGCGTGCATGTGCGCGGCGCCGAAGATGAGTCCCGTGAGCGCGCCGATGCCGATCGAGGCGACCCAGGGGTTCGCGATCCAGCCGCCGAGCATCTGGGTGAGGAAGCCGCGGAACGCGAACTCCTCGCCCGTCGCCTGCAGCGGCGTCGTGAGCAGGATGATCGCGACGAGGCCCCAGTTGGGGTTCCACTGCCACTCGACGCTCGGGTCGAGCGAGAGCGTGACGCCGATGTAGATGGCGAAGATCGGCAGGATCACGATCGCAGCGCGGCCCACGGTGCGCCAGCGCCAGCGGCCGACGACGCTCGAGACGTAGCCGCCCGCGCCCTTGCCGAACGCGGCGGCCGCGACGATCGCGCCCGGGATCATCGACGCCCACGAGAGGTTGACGCCCGCCATGCCGAGCGGCGTGCCGAGCACGTCGAAGAGCGCGTCGAAGGTCGCGGACTCCGGGTTGGTCGAGGCCTCGGCGAGGTCGAGGTTCAGCAGCGCGTCGACGAGGCCCGGCATGATGAGCGCGAGCATGACGATCTGGCCAGCGGCGAAGAAGCCGATCGCGATCGCCCAGGCGAGGAACCAGCGCCCGACGCGCTTCGTGAGCGGGCGGAACGCGGTCGCGTAGGCCTGGGCGGGCATCGGGAGCGCGGCCGGCAGCAGCGCCGGCTTGGCGGGCGGCGGGGCGAAGGTCGGCCCGTAGCCGTAGCCCTGCGGCGCGTAGCCCTGCGGCGCGTAGCCGCCTTGGCCATAGCCCTGCGGCGGGTAGCCCTGCTGCCCGTAGCCCTGCGGCGCGGGCTGCCCGTAGCCGCCGTAGCCCGGCTGGCCGACAGGCGCGGGCGGGAGCACCGGCTGACCGTACGGCTGCGCGTACCCCGGCTGCTGGTGATCCGGCTGCGCGGGCTGCTGGCCGTGGACCCCCGGCGCGAACGGCTGCTCCGCGGGCGCGGAGTGAGCCTGGCCGGGCTCGGGCTGGGTGGGCAGATCGGTCACCGTGCTCCTTCGACGTCCGTCCGAGGCTATCGGGAGGAGCCAGGCGTTCCGTGTGCGCGCACCTCGAACAGATCGCCCGGCTGGCACTCGAGCGCGTCGCACAGCGCGATGAGCGTGGAGAAGCGGATGGCCTTGGCTCGGTCGTTCTTCAGGACAGAGAGGTTGACGAGGCTCACCCCCACGGCCTCGGCGAGCGCCGTGAGCGTCATCCCGCGCGCCTCGAGCAGCCCGTCGAGCCGGCAGTGCAGGCGCGAGAGGTCCTCCTCGGCGGGCACTAGACGAGCCCATCCGTGTCGCGCCGCAGGCGGTCGCCGACGCCGAACGTGGTGATCGCGATCGCGACGACGAACGCGATCGACACGAGGGCGAACGGCTCGACGACGAACACTGCGCCGACGAAGCCGCTGCCGAGGAGCTGCGCGATCGCGTCGTTCGCCCCCACGGTCGCGCACAGCGGCACGAGCCACGCGCCGAGGATCGCGGCCGCGCCCGCGGCGCCGACGAGCCTCGTGTTGGCGCTGCTGAAGACGCGGCCGCGCATGATGCTCGCCGCGACCGCGAGCAGGCAGGCGATGACGATGAGCACGACGAGCCCGAGCAGCACCTGCTCGAGCACGAGCGGGACCACGGTCGTCATCGTGGGGTCCGGCACGACGAGCCGCGCGGTCTCGATCTCGATCGGGAGCTCGGGCGCTCCCGCTGCGATGCGCGCTCCCGCGTCCGTGCCGGCGAGCTGCGCGCGCACGCGCACCGGACCGCCTCCGACGAGCTCGGCGATCCGCCCGGCGGCGGACGCGAGCGTCCAGGTCGCGATGCCCGCCCCCGAGATCATGAGGATCGCGAGCGGGATCGTGTCGCTGCGCGACGTGGACTGCGGGCGGATGGTAAGCGAGCCCATCGGCTCCTCCTTCGGTCGAACGCTTATCGAATGTCGATACATTATCGAGACTCGATAAGCAGCGCAAGCCAGGCCCGACCGCGCGGGGGGCCTCCCGCATCCGGTGTTCGTGCCCACAGCGAACACGGCGGCGGCGTCCCCCACCCCGCGGCTACGCTCGAGACCAAGGAAGGGAGGCAGCGATGTTCGAGAGGTTCACCGACCGCGCTCGCCGAGTCGTGGTGCTCGCTCAGGAAGAGGCGAAGCTGCTCAACCACAACTACATCGGCACGGAGCACATCCTGCTCGGCCTCATCCACGAGGGTGACGGCGTCGCAGCCAAGGCCCTCGAGCAGCTCGGCATCTCGCTCGATGCCGTCCGCGCGCAGGTGCAGGACATGATCGGCACGGGCAGCCAGCAGACGACGGGCCACATCCCGTTCACGCCGCGCGCCAAGAAGGTGCTCGAGCTGAGCCTGCGCGAGGCGCTGCAGCTCGGCCACAACTACATCGGCACCGAGCACGTGCTGCTCGGCCTCATCCGCGAGGGCGAGGGCGTCGCCGCGCAGGTGCTCGTCAAGCTCGGCGCCGACCTCAACCGCGTGCGCCAGACCGTCAACCAGCTCCTCGCCGGCTACCAGGGCAAGGAGTCGACCACCGTCGGTGGCGACACGACGCAGCAGTCCGACACCAAGGGCTCGCAGATCCTCGACCAGTTCGGGCGCAACCTCACGCAGGCCGCGCGCGACGGCAAGCTCGACCCCGTCATCGGGCGCGAGAAGGAGATCGAGCGGGTCATGCAGATCCTCTCGCGCCGCTCGAAGAACAACCCCGTGCTGATCGGCGAGCCCGGCGTCGGCAAGACCGCCGTCGTCGAGGGCCTCGCGCAGGCGATCATCAAGGGCGAGGTGCCCGAGACGCTCAAGGACAAGCAGGTCTACACGCTCGACCTCGGCAGCCTCATCGCCGGCAGCCGCTACCGGGGCGACTTCGAGGAGCGCCTCAAGAAGGTGACGAAGGAGATCCGCACGCGCGGCGACATCATCACCTTCATCGACGAGATCCACACGCTCGTCGGCGCGGGTGCCGCCGAGGGCGCGATCGACGCGGCCAACATCCTCAAGCCGCTCCTCGCGCGCGGCGAGCTGCAGACGATCGGCGCGACGACGCTCGACGAGTACCGCAAGCACTTCGAGAAGGATGCCGCGCTCGAGCGCCGCTTCCAGCCCATCCAGGTCAACGAGCCGTCGGTCGCCCACACGATCAACATCCTCAAGGGCCTGCGCGACCGCTACGAGTCGCACCACAAGGTGACGATCACCGACGGCGCGCTCGTCGCGGCGGCGAACCTCGCCGACCGCTACGTGCAGGACCGCTTCCTGCCCGACAAGGCGATCGACCTGATCGACGAGGGCGGCGCGCGCCTGCGGCTGTCGATCCTCTCGGCGCCCCCGGAGCTGCGCGAGTTCGACGAGCGCATCGCCGACGTCCGCTCCCGCAAGGAGGGCGCGATCGAGGGCCAGGACTTCGAGGCGGCCGCTCGCCTGCGCGACGAGGAGAAGGAGCTGCTCGGCGAGCGGCTGCGGCTCGAGAAGCACTGGCGCTCGGGCAACGGCGGCCACACGGGCATCCTCGACGAGGGCGTCATCGCCGAGGTGCTCGCGAACGCGACCGGCATCCCGGTGTTCAAGCTCACCGAGGAGGAGTCGGCTCGCCTCGTCTTCATGGAGAAGGCGCTGCACCAGCGCGTCATCGGCCAGGAGGAGGCCGTGAGCGTGCTCGCGAAGACCATCCGCCGCCAGCGCGCGGGCCTCAAGGACCCGCGCCGCCCCTCGGGCTCGTTCATCTTCGCCGGCCCCACGGGCGTCGGCAAGACCGAGCTCGCGAAGGCGCTCGCCGAGTTCCTGTTCGACGACGAGGACGCCCTCATCTCGCTCGACATGTCGGAGTTCAGCGAGAAGCACACCGTCTCGCGGCTCTTCGGCGCCCCTCCCGGGTTCGTCGGCTTCGAGGAGGGCGGCCAGCTCACCGAGAAGGTGCGCCGCAAGCCGTTCTCGGTCGTGCTCTTCGACGAGATCGAGAAGGCGCACGTCGACATCTTCAACTCGCTGCTGCAGATCCTCGAGGAGGGCCGCCTCACCGACGGCCAGGGCCGCGTGGTCGACTTCAAGAACACCGTCATCATCATGACGACCAACCTCGGCACGAAGGACATCTCGGGCGGACCGGTCGGCTTCGTCATGGAGGGCTCGAGCGAGAACGACTACGAGCGGATGCGCGCGAAGGTCCGCGAGGAGCTCAAGAAGAACTTCAAGCCGGAGTTCCTCAACCGCGTCGACGAGACGATCGTCTTCCCGCAGCTGAGCCCCGAGGAGCTGCTGCAGATCGTCGACCTGTTCATCAAGCGCCTCGCGGAGCGCCTGATGGACCGCGACATGACGATCGAGCTCACCGAGGCGGCCAAGCGCCGGCTCATCCACATCGGCCACGACCCGGCGCTCGGCGCTCGGCCGCTGCGCCGCGCGGTGCAGCACGAGGTCGAGGATGTGCTGAGCGAGAAGATCCTGCACGGCGAGCTGGGCTCGGGGGAGCACGTCACGGTCGACTTCGTCGACGACGAGTTCGTGTTCACCCACACGACGCCCGAGCCGCACGAGCCGGAGCTCGCGCCCGCCGAGGCCTGACGCGCGGAACGAGAGAGGGGATCCCGAGAGGGGTCCCCTCTTCGTCGTCTCCGGGCGTTCACCGTCCCGACACGATCAGGGGTCGCGGGAAGCGCCCCCGCTCCATAGGCTCAGTCTCGGTGCGTCGCACCGCCCCTGTCACCTTGCCTTCGGAGAACCTGTGAACACCAAAGCGAAGCGCTCGCTCGCGGCCGGAGCCGCCTGCGCGCTGAGCGTCGGGCTGCTCGTGAGCACCCCGACGGTCGCGAACGCCGCGCCCATCACCGTCGACCCGACGACCACGGCGGTCGTCAACCTCCTGCACTTCAACGACTTCCACGGCCGCATCGACGCGAACACGACCGTGCAGTTCGCCGGCACCATCGAGCAGCTGCGTGCCGACTACCCCGCTTCGACCGTGCTGCTCTCGGGCGGCGACAACATCGGCGCATCCGCCTTCACCTCCGCCTCGCAGGGCGACGAGCCGACGATCGAGGTGCTCAACGCGATGGGCGTCGACGCCGCCGCGGTCGGCAACCACGAGTTCGACAAGGGCGTCGACGACCTCACCGGTCGCGTCGCCGACCTCATCGAGTTCCCCTACCTCTCGGCGAACGTCACGCTGGACGGTGCTCCGATCGGCCCCGCCTACGAGCTCGTCGAGATCGACGGCATCACCGTCGGCGTCGTCGGTGCGGTGACGGAGTTCACGCCGTCGCTCGTCGACGGCTCCGGCATCGTCGGCGTCGAGTTCGGCGACCCGGTCGCCGCCGTCAACGCGGTCGCCGCCGCCCTCACCGACGGGAACGACGCGAACGGCGAGGCCGACGTCATCGTCGCCGAGATCCACGAGGGCTCGCAGGTCGTGCTCCCGGTCAACGCCTCGCAAGCCGACCAGCAGGCGCTCCTCGCTCCCGACGCCGCCGCCGGTGGCCCCTTCGGCGACATCGTCAACGGCCTCTCCGCGGACATCGACGTCATCTTCAACGGCCACACGCACCGCACCTACTCGTGGCTCGCGCCCGTGCCGGGCGCCGCGGGCGAGACCCGCCCGGTCGTGCAGTCGAACGAGTACTCGAACCTCGTCGGCCAGGTCGTCCTCGCGGTCGACCGCGCGTCGCTCGACGTCTCCGTCGAGGTGCTCACGAACCACGCGCGCACGACGGCTGCGCCCGCCGACCTCGTGGCCGCGTACCCGCGCGTGGCGGCGGTCAAGCAGATCGTCGACGCGGCGGTCGCCCAGGCCGCGGTGATCGGCAACGTCGAGGTTGGGACGGTCTCGGGCCCGATCACGGTGCCGGCGCTCTCGAACGGCAACCGCGGCGAGGAGTCGACCGCGGCGCAGATGGTCGCCAACATGTACCGCGACCAGCTCGCCCCGGACAACCGCGGCGGCGCCGACATCGGTATCGTCAACCCCGGCGGCGTGCGCGACAGCCTCCTCTACGCCGCGACCGCCCCAGAGACCGAGGACGGCGTCGTGCGCCTCGCCGAGGCGAACAACGTGCTGCCGTTCATCAACAACCTCTGGACGATCACGATGACGGGCGCCGAGCTCGACCTGCTGCTCGAGCAGCAGTGGCAGCGCGACGCCGCGGGCGTGCCCCTCACGACCGGCCGCACCTACCTGCAGCTCGGCCTGAGCGACAACGTCACCTACGTCTCCGATCCCTCGCGGCCGATCGACGACCGCGTGAGCGACATCGCGATCGACGGCGAGTTCATCTCGGCCGACCAGGAGATCCGCATCGCGAGCGCTTCGTTCCTCATGGGCGTCAACGGCGGCACCCCCGGCGACAACTTCTGGGCCTTCGCCGAGGGCACCGACGAGCGCGACTCCGGTCTCGTCGACCTCGACGCGCTGCTCGCGTACCTCGCCGACAACCCCGGCCTCGCGCCCGACTACTCGGTGCGGCACGTCGACATCGTCGGGCTGCCGGAGGGCGCGATCGCCGCGGGCTCCGAGCACACCGTCGAGGTGCGCCAGCTCGACCGCATCCGCTCGCTCGGCGCCCAGGCGTCCGAGACGGTCGAGATCGTCGACGCGGCCGGCCAGGTCGTCGGCACGGGCGACGTCGTCGTCAACACCGATGCCTCGGGCGCTCCGCTCACGACCTCGGCGAGCGTGACCTTCACGGTCTCGACGCCCGAGAGGACTGAGCTGGCTCCGAGCACCGAGACCTACGTGGTGCGCACCGACACCGGCAGCGAGATCCCGTTCCAGCTCGAGGTCCTCCCGTCGACGCGCGTCGACGGCGGCGACCGCTACGAGACCGCGGTGAACCTCTCCGCATCCGCGTACCCCGAGGGCGCGCCCGTCGTCTACGTCGCGAGCGGCCAGGTCTGGTCGGACGCCCTCGCGGCTGGCCCGGCGGCGGCGCACGAGGGCGGTCCGCTGCTGCTCGTGCAGAAGGACGCCGCTCCCGAGGTCGTGCTCGAGGAGATCGAGCGGCTGGGTGCCGAGCGCGTCGTCATCGTCGGCGGCGAGCAGACGATCAGTGCTGCCACGCAGGCTGCGATCGGCGCTCTCGCGGGCGTCGGGACGGTCGACCGCGTCGCGGGCATCGACCGCTACACGACGAGCCTCGCGGTCGCCGAGTACGCGTTCGACACCGCAGACGGCGCGTACGTCGCGACCG
Source organism: Agrococcus sp. TF02-05 (assembly GCF_017565345.1). NCBI lineage: Bacteria > Bacillati > Actinomycetota > Actinomycetes > Micrococcales > Microbacteriaceae > Agrococcus > Agrococcus sp. TF02-05. Next base: position 11,242 of record NZ_JAGEKO010000012.1, read on the forward strand.
GGCTCGGGTTCTCGGATGCCCTCTCGGCTGGTGCAGCGGCGGGTCACCTCGACTGGCCGCTCCTGCTGATCGATCCGCGCGCCGCGGTCAACGACGAGACGAAGGGCACGCTCGCCGCGCTCTCGGCGGATCGCGTGCGGGTCGCGGGCGGCCCGGCCACCATCCCGTCGTCCGTCGTGGCGGACTTCGTCGACGCCGGCCACGTCGTCAGCCGCCTCGGCGGTGCAGACCGCTATGCGGTGAGTGCAGCGATCACGCGCTCGGCGTTCTCCGCGGCCGACCACGCCTATCTCGCCTCCGGGCTCGTCTTCTCCGACGCGCTCGCGGGCGCTGCCGTGGCCGGCGCGCAGGACGAGCCGCTCATGATCGTCCGCGCGACCTGCGTCCCCCAGAACGTGCACGACGAGCTCGAGCGGCTCGGGGTGACGGGAGTGACGCTCGTCGGGGGCCCCGCGACGCTCACCGAGGAAGTGGAAGCGCTCGTCACCTGCGGCTGATCATCCCGATCGGGCGCATGTGAGGCCGCGGAGGGGCGGGGCTGAGGCCCCGCCCCTCCGTCGTCCGCCGCGTGTGGGTGCGCGGGTCTAGCGTCCCGCGCATGGGACGCATCATCTTCGACACCGCGACGACCATCAACGGCTTCCTCGCCGACGACGATCACTCGCTCGCATGGCTCTTCGCCGTCGACGGCGGCGCCGATCCCGACGACACGCTGCTGCCGACCGGCGTTGCGATCATGGTCGAGGGCTCGCACACCTACGAGTGGGGGCTGCGCGAGTGGGACGTCGTCGCCCAGCCCGGCAAGTGGCAGGAGTTCTACGGGGATCGGACGCTGTTCGTCTTCTCCTCCCGCGAGCTGCCCGTGCCGGAGGGCGCCGACGTGCGCTTCCTGCGCGGCTCGGTCGCCGAGGCGCTGCCCGAGCTGCGGGCCGCGGCCGGCGACGGCGACATCTGGGTCGTGGGCGGCGGCGACCTCGCCGGCCAGTTCCTCGACGCGGGCGCGCTCGACGAGATCGCGATCTCCGTCGCGCCCGTCGCGCTGCCGAGCGGCGCGCCGCTCATGCCCCGCCGCGTCGAGTCCGACCGGCTCACGCTCGTCGAGGTGCGCCAGGTCGGGCAGTTCGCGCGGCTCGTGTATCGCGTGGGCTGAGCGCGCAGGCGCCCCGGCACGGGCGGGGGCGTAGGCTCGATCCCTATGGCCGACGCCCCCGCAGCTGCCCCCGATCGCTCCGAGCTCACCGTGCGGGCCGCCCGCACGAGCGACGTGCGAGCGATGCGCGACCTCATCGAGCCCTACGTGCGCCGGCGCATCCTGCTCGGCAAGGAGCTCGTGACCCTCTTCGAGGCCGTGCAGGAGTTCGTCGTGGCCGAGCGCGACGGCGAGGTCGTCGGCTGCGGAGCGCTCCACGTCATGTGGGAGGACCTCGGGGAGGTGCGCACGATCGCCGTCGCCGAGGGCGCGCTCGGCAAGGGCGTGGGCCACGCGATGCTCGTCGACCTCGAGGAGCGCGCGCGGCGGCTCGGGCTCACGCGGCTGTTCTGCCTCACCTTCGAGACCGACTTCTTCAGCCGCCACGGCTACGAGGAGGTCGCCGAGCAGGTCGTCGAGCCCGACGTCTTCGTCGAGCTGCTGCGCTCGGCCGACGGCGGCGTCGCAGAGTTCCTCGACCTCGCGCACGTGAAGCCCAACACGCTCGGCAACACACGCATGCTCAAGCGGCTGTGAGCCCGCGCCCGACGCCTACCCTGGATCGGTGAGCACGCCGATGACAGCCAAGCGCCGCGCCGCCGTGCGCCGCCGGCGCACGCTGCTCGGCATCGTGCTCGTCATCGCGATCGCCGCGGTCGCACTGCTCGTCTGGCGGCCGTGGGCGCCCGGCGAGGCGCCACCGCCCGCGACCGCGCCGAGCGAGAGCGCGAGCGCCGCACCCGCCGAGTCGCCCACGCCGAGCCCGACCCCGACGACGCCGTTCACGCCGATCGGCGGCAGCCCGACCGCTGCCCCGGGCGAGCCGTGCGCGCCCGAAGCGGTGCGCATCACGCCGACCACCGACCGCTCGACCTACGCGGCGGGCGAGCCGGTGCTGCTGTCGTTCACGATCGAGAACACCGGCGAGAGCGCGTGCTCGCTCAACGCCGGCACCGCCGTGCAGGAGTACGAGATCCGCACGGGCGACGACGTCGTCTACCGCTACACCGACTGCGCGGCCGACGTGCAGGACAACATGGTGCAGCTCGAGCCCGCGACGCCGCAGTCGACCGTGCCGATCGAGTGGGACCGCACCGCGTCGTCCGTCGAGACGTGCACCGCCGAGCGACCGCAGGTGACCGCGGGCGGTGCCGCCTACAGCCTGAGCGTGCGGGTGGGCGACTACGCGAGCGCCGAGAGCCGGCAGTTCATCCTCGAGTGACGCCCACGGCGGCTCAGAAGCCGGGGACGGCGTCGAGCGGGTCGTGCTGCCGCTCGCGGCGGCCCGCCGCGAGCGTCTCGACGACCGCGCTGCGCACGAGCGCGACGCCCTCGTCGACGACCCGCGCGTAGCCGAGCCTGCGCGCCTCAGCCGCCCGCCGCTTCGCCGCCGATGCCGCCCGGATCTCGCCCGCGAGCGAGATCTCGCCGACCGCGGCGAGCTCCCGGGGGAGCGCGGTGCTGCGGAAGGCGCTCGCGATCGCGAGCGCGATCGCGAGGTCGGCGCCCGGCTCGGTGACGCGGATGCCGCCGACGGTCGAGACGTAGACGTCCTGGTTGCCGAGGGCGATGCCGGCGTGCCGCTCGAGCACGGCGATGACCATCGCGACGCGCGAGGCGTCGACGCCGTTCACGACCCGCCGCGGCTGGGCGGTCGACGCCGGCACGACGAGCGCCTGCATCTCGACGGGCAGGGCGCGGCGGCCCTCGAGCGCGATCGTCACGCACGTGCCCGCGAGCGGCGTCGCCGAGCGCGAGAGGAAGAGGCCGGAAGGGTCGGGCACCTCGAGGATGCCGTCACCGGTCATCTCGAAGCAGCCCACCTCATCCGTCGGTCCGAAGCGGTTCTTCGACGTGCGCACGAAGCGCAGCGCCGTCTGCCGGTCGCCGTCGAAGTGCGCGACGACGTCGACGAGGTGCTCGAGCACGCGGGGACCGGCGACCGAGCCGTCCTTCGTGACGTGGCCGACGAGCAGGAGCGGCACGCCCGCATCCTTCGCGGCCCGGGTGAGCGCGGCGGCGACGTCGCGCACCTGGCTCGGCCCGCCCGCGAGCGACTCGTTCGCCGCGTTCGCGACCGTCTGCACGGAGTCGACGATCACGAGCTCCGGCGCGGTGTCGCGCAGCTGGCCGAGGATCGTCGCGAGGTCGGTCTCGCTCGCGAGGTAGAGCTGCGGCTCGAGCGCTCCCGTGCGCTCGGCGCGCAGCCGCACCTGGGCGAGCGACTCCTCGCCCGAGACGTAGAGCACGCGGCGGCCGGTCGAGGCCGCGCGCGCGGCGACCGCGAGCAGCAGCGTCGACTTGCCCACGCCCGGCTCGCCCGAGCACAGCACGACGGCGCCCGGCACGATGCCGCCGCCGAGCACGCGGTCGAACTCGGCGATGCCCGTCGGCCAGCGCGGGGCGTCGGCGGTCTCGAGCTCGGTGATCGGCCGGGCCGCGCGCGACGCGGGCACCGAGGCCGCGGCGACGCCCTTCGCGGGCACGCCGACCTCCTCGACGGTGCCCCACTGCTGGCACTCGCCGCAGCGCCCGACCCACTTGAGGGTCGTCCAGCCGCACTCGGAGCAGCGGAACGCGGGGGACTTGGCCATGCGCTCGACGCTATCGGCCGCCGCCGACACCGGCTCGGCGGCGCGAGCGCGTGTGCGAGATCGCCGCTCATGAGCGCCGTTCACCCACTACGCTCGCGGACATGCTGACCGTCGGCTCGATCGTGATCCGGTGCAGCGACCTGGAGCGCCAGCGGCGATTCTGGGCCACGGCGCTCGACTACGAGCCGCGCGAGCCGGTCGAGCCCGACTTCGTGCTGCTGCGGCCGCGGTCGGGTGCCGGCCCGAACGTCTCCCTCGACGCCGTGCCGAGCGAGCGCATCCTGCCCCCGCGCATCCACCTCGACCTGTACGCCGACGACCAGCGCGCCGAGGTCGAGCGGCTCGAGTCGCTCGGCGCGCGTCGCGTCGAGTGGTCGAAGCGGCCGCCCGACGCCGACTACGTGATCATGGAGGACCCCGAGGGCAACCGCTTCTGCGTCATCGACGCCGCACCGGAGGAGGCCGCATGACCGCGCACGTCCGCGACGCCACGATCGGCGACGCCGCAGGCATCGCGCGCGTGCGCGTCGAGACCTGGCGGGCCGCCTACTCCGGCCTCGTGCCCAAGGAGGTGCTCGACCGCCTCGACGTGCAGCGCGAGACCGCCCACCGCGTCGAGCGGTGGGACGAGCACCACGCGGATGCGGGCAGCCACGACCTCGTCGCGGTGGCCGACGGCGAGGTGGTCGGGTGGGCGTTCGCCGGCCGGGCGCGCGAGGAGCTGGACGGCGTCACGGGCGAGCTCTACGCCATCTACGCGCACAGCGAGCGCTGGTCGCGAGGCGTCGGCAAGGCGCTGCTCGCGGAGGCGGAGCGGCGGCTCATCGCCGACGGCCACCGACGCGCCTACCTGTGGATGCTGGACGGCAACGCGCGCGCCGCAGCGTTCTACGACGCGCACGGCTGGCACCTCGACGGCGGCGAGAAGGTCGAGGAGGGGCTGCACGAGGTGCGCCGCGTGAAGGTGCTGCAGCCCTGATCCGGCGCCGGTTCGCGAGCGGCTCCGAGCGCGTGTACGCTATCCCCTTGGTGACGTGTCCGAGCGGCCGAAGGTGCGACTCTCGAAAAGTCGTGTGGAGTAACCCTCCACCGTGGGTTCAAATCCCACCGTCACCGCCAGCGGGAGGCCCCGCGCTCAGCGAGAGCGCGGGGCCTTCGCCGTTCCCGAGGCGCGTGCCGCGCCCGCGCGCCCGCAGAGTGCCGACACTCCGCTGCCCAGGGGCTGCTAGATCGCAGAGTGCCGGCACTCTGCTGCCCGGCGGCTGCGAGATCGCAGAGTGCCGCGACTCTGCGCCCGGTCCCACGTCGCGCTCTGCGCCGGGCGACGGTCGCGCCGCTCCAGTCAGCGGCGGCCGCCGGGGCCGGGGCGGCCGCCGCGGCCGTGGCCGCCGCGCTTGCGCGGGCGCTGGGCAGGCGACGGCTTCGGCTTCGAGGGGCGGGGCTTCGCGCCGGTCGCGGCGTTGCCGGGCTCGACCCGGTGCTCGCGCTCCCGGCCGCGCGACGATCCCGCGCGCCGGCCCTTCGCGATGCCGATGAGCTCCTGGTGCAGCGCGGAGTCCGCATGCTCGGGCCAGACCAGCGCGATCGTCGTGGTGGGCGCATCCGTCACCACCCGGTGGCGCGTGCTCGGGCCGCCGACCGCGCGGGCGACCGACATCGGCACGATCGCGAGCCCGGCGCCGGTCGCGACCACCTCGAGCAGCTGCGCGGGGGAGAGGTCGCCCGACTCGAGCAGCTGCTCGCCCTCGAGGTCGGCGAGCGTCACGGTCTCGAACGCCACGATCGGATGGCCGACGGCCGCGACGACGACCGCGAGCTCGTCGTAGAGCGGCACGCGGTGCATGCCCTCCGCCTCGATCGGCAGCCGGGCGAGCACGGCATCGGCGCGACCCTCGCGCAGCGCGGCGATCGCGTCGGCCTCCTCGAGCGCGACGAGCTCGATCGGCACGTCCGGCACGCGCTGCGCCCACACGCGCATCCACTTCGCGGGCGTCACGCCCGGCACGCCACCCAGCCGGAACCGTTCCATGGGTCCATCCTGCCGCCCGCGCGCGGCGAGGGAGCGCTCAGACCCGCTGCAGGAAGGCCACGACGTCGGCGAGCTCCTCGCCCACGATCGTGTGCGCGCGCCGGTAGGTGCGTCGGTCGACGTCGAAGTGCGCGTCGAGCCACGGCGCCGAGCGGGCGATCTTGTCCTTGTGGATGACGTCGTCGAGCTCGCCGATCGTCGCGAGCAGCGGCAGTCGCGGCTCGCGCGCCGCGAGCTCGGCGTCGCCGGGCAGCTCGCCCGCGTGCACGAACGACGACAGGTGCGCGATCGACGCGAACCGCTCGGGCGCGAGGCGCGCGAGCTGCACCGCCATCGCCCCGCCCTGCGAGAAGCCGAGCAGGTGCACGCGCGAGAAGCGGCGCTCGAGCCCGTCGAGCCATGCGAGCACGCCCGCGGCGGTCGCGTTGATGAGCGCGTCGTCGTCGCTGTCGATCGGCGAGAAGTCGAACCACGCGAAGCCGCCGCCGTAGGGGATCGGCGCGCGCAGCGACGCGATCGTCAGCTCGGCCGGCAGGTGCGGCGCGAGTCCGAACAGGTCGCCCTCGTGGGAGCCGATGCCGTGCATGACCACGAGCAGCTCGTCGCCCGAGCCGTCTCGCCACTGCACCGCGTCCGCATCGATCTGCTGCATCTCGCGCTCCTCCCGGGCGCCCGCCGCGCCGCTCCCCTCGACAGTAGCCTCGAAGCATGGAGGCGCACCCGTGACGAGCACATCGGCGACGACGCGCGTCATGCCCGCGGCGGGCGGTCGCGGCGCTCGCCGCGCGCCACGTCGGCCGGCGCGCGGCAGGCGGATCGGCCGCGTCGTCTCGCTCGACGCCGCGCGCGGGCTGCTCGTGCTCGCGACCGTCGCGTGGCTCGCCGCGCCCCGGCGCCCGGTGCCGGGCTCCGAGCCGTGGGGCGCGATCGGCATCGACGCGCTCGCGATGCCCGCCTTCGCGCTCATCGCGGGCTGCGCGTTCGCGATGGCGCAGCACCGCGACTGGACCTCCGGCGGCCGCGTCGCGCTGCGCTCGCTGCTGCTGCTCGGCCTCGGCCTGCTGCTCTCGGCGCTCGCCGCGCTCATCGCGGGCGCCGCCGCCGGGGTGCCGTTCGACCCGGGCGCCGGCACCTTCGGCGGGCTCGAGCGGATGCCCGTGGCCGGCCCGCTCGTGCAGCTCGCAGTCGCGATAGCCGCCCTCGGGTTCCTCGGGCTGCTCGCGCGCAGCTGGTCGGCGTGGGTCGCGGCGCTCGCGATCGTCGCGCTCATCGGCTCCGGCGCGCTGTGGCTCTCGAGCGGCCTGTGCGGCGCGCTGAGCGACGTCTGCAGCCCCGCGACGCTCCTCGTCGGGGGCGTCGCGGACGCCGCGGGCGTGCCCGCCGATCCGCTCGTCGTGCAAGCGGTCACGACGGTCGTCGCGGGCCTCGGCCTCGCGGTGCCCTCCGTGGCCGGCGCCGCGCTCGTGCACGGCTTCCTCCGCGCGCGGAGCGTCACCGGCCGGCAGCGGCCGCGCGTCATCGGCTTCGGCCTGCTCGCCGCGACCCTCTTCGCGGTGCTCGGCGTCATCGCCTACTTCACGCCGACGATGTGGGGGCAGCAGGCGCTCGAGCCGGCGGTCGCCATCTGGACGCCGCCGCTCACCCTCGGCGTCGCGACGCTCGCCGCCGTGCTCGCGACCGTCGCGCATCCGGTCATCGACACCGACCTGCGCGGCGGCACCTCGACGCTCGGCGCCCTCGCCGAGCCCTTCGCCGCCGTCGGTCGCATCAGCCTGCTCGCGGTCGCGACGACGCTCGCGCTCCGCTCGCTGCTCGAGGCGCTGCCCGATCCCGACCCGGTCGGCGCCTTCGCGCGGCTCGGCGACATCCCCTCGGTCGTGCTCGCGCTCGTCGTCGTCGCGGCGTGGCTCGCGCTCGCGCTCTGGGCCGACCGCTCGGGCCGGCGCCTGCGCCCGTAGCCCGCCGACGCATCCGCCCCTCCGAGCGGCTCGAGGGTCGTGCGGGCAGAATGGGCGCATGGCCGTGCGCACCCCCGACCCCAACCCCGGATGGCTCAGCGACGAGGAGCTGCAGCAGGCCCGCGAGCGCCTGCCGATCCTCTACGTCGAAGCGATCCCCGTGCGGCTCGACGGCATGGGGCAAGTGACCGAGGTAGGGCTGCTGCTGCGCATGAACGAGCAGGCCGTCATGACCCGCACGGTCGTCTCGGGCCGCGTCATGCGCGGCGAGCGCGTGCGCGACGCGCTCTACCGGCACCTCGAGAAGGACCTCGGGCCGATGGCGTTCCCGCAGCTGCCCGCGAGCCCGGTGCCGTTCCACATCGCCGAGTACTTCCCGCTCCCCGGCGACGGCATCTTCTCGGACGACCGCCAGCACGCCGTCTCGCTCTGCTACATCGTGCCCGTCACCGGCACGTGCGACCCGCGGCAGGACGCGCTCGAGCTCACGTGGCTGAGCCCCGAGGCCGCCGCGTCCGAGCTCGTCACGAGCGAGATGGAGGGCGGCCGCGGGAGCCTCGTGCGCGCGGCTCTCGCGCACTGCGGCGCGCTGCGCTGACTCCGGGCGACTCCGAGCGGATGCGCAGGGTCGCGCTCCGTAGGCTGGGCGCATGAGTGCGCACTACCAGGTGACCCTCGAGTGGGGCACTGCCGGGATCGACGCGGCCGCGGCCGACGTCATCGTGATCGCGGACGCCGACCGGGGCCCCGAGTCGGCCGAGCTGCAGGACCGCGCGCCCCGCACGACGCTCGTGCTCGACGCGACGCTCGCCAACGCATCCGACATCGCCCGCGCTGCGCTCGACGAGCAGGAGCGGCTCGGCGATCGCGCCTCGATCGCGATCGTCGCGGCCGGCGACCGCTGGCGCGACGGGACGCTGCGCCCCAACGCGGCCGACCTGCTCGTCGCCGGCCGCGTCGTCGATGAGCTCGCCGAGCTCGGCATCGACTTCCACAGCCCCGCGTGCGCCGCGGCGTGCGCCGCGGCCGTGGGTCTGCGCGGCGCGACGAACGCCCTCGTCGCGGCCGAGACCGCCGCGCGCGCCGCGCACGCCGAGCCCGAAGGAGCCGCACGATGAGCTGGCAGCCCGACCCCGCCCGCTACGACGCCGACCGGCCCGGCGCGATGCAGTACCGCCGCGCCGGTGCCTCGGGCCTCAAGCTGCCGCTGCTCACGCTGGGCCTGTGGCACAACTTCGGCGACGACGTGCCGCTCGATCGGCAGCGCGAGCTCATCCTCGGCGCCTTCGACCGCGGCGTCACGCACTTCGACCTCGCCAACAACTACGGCCCGCCCTACGGCGCGGCGGAGTCGAACTTCGGCCGCGTGCTCGCGAGCGACCTCGGCGCGCACCGCGACGAGGTGCTCGTGACGACGAAGGCCGGCTGGGACATGTGGCCGGGCCCCTACGGCTTCGGCGGCAGCCGCAAGTACCTCGTCGCGAGCCTCGACCAGTCGCTGCGGCGCATGGGGCTCGACTACGTCGACATCTTCTACCACCACCGGCCCGACCCGGAGACGCCGCTCGAGGAGACGATGGCGGCGCTCGACCACATCGTGCGCTCGGGCCGCGCGCTCTATGTCGGCGTCTCGAGCTACTCGGCCGACGAGACGCGGCGCGCCCACGAGATCCTCGACTCGCTCGGCACGCCGCTCACGATCCACCAGCCGTCGTACTCGATGCTCAACCGCTGGATCGAGACGGATGGGCTGCTCGACGCCGCGGGCGAGCTCGGCATCGGGGTGATCGGCTTCACCGCGCTCGCGCAGGGGCTCCTGACCGGCAAGTACCTCGACGGGGTGCCCGAGGGGTCGCGGGCCGCGCTCGGGAGCGCACGGGGATCGCTCGACGCGAGCCTCTCGCCCGAGGCGGCCGAGCGCATCCGCGGTCTCGCCCGCATCGCCGAGTCGCGCGGCCAGTCGCTCGCGCAGCTCGCGCTCGCGTGGGCGCTGCGCGACGAGCGCATGACGTCGCTCACGATCGGGGCGTCGCGGCTCGAGCAGCTCGAGCAGAACATCGCGGCCCTCGGCGGGCTCTCGTTCAGCGACGACGAGCTCGCGGCGATCGACGAGCTCGCGCGCGACGAGCCGGGCGTCGACCTGTGGGCGGGAGCGCGCGACTCGCGCGACTGACGGCCCCCGCCGCGCGCGTCCCGGCGCGATGTGCACGCTCTTGCGCTGCGGCAGCCGGTCGAGCCGCAGCAGCGTGCACATGCGTGCGCGCGCCCGGAGCGATGTGCACGCTCTTGCGGTGCGGCGGCGGCGCGAGCCGCAGCAGCGTGCACATGCCCGCGCGCGACTCCGTGGTCGCGACTGCGCTGTGCACGCTCTTGCGGCACGGCGGCAGCGCGAGCCGCAGCAGCGTGCACATGCCCGCGCGCGACTCCGTGGTCGCGACTGCGCTGTGCACGCCCACGAGCGGGTGGGGCCGGCGCTACGAGCGACGGGCCAGCGCGGCGCGCACGCGCCGCGCGCAGCGATCCCCTGCGCCCGCGACGTCGGCCTTCGTGATGCGGACCACGATCCAGCCGGCCGCCTCGAGCATCTCGTAGCGCAGGATGTCGTCGGCCCAGCGCTTCGGGTCGAGGTGCCCTTCGCCCTCGTACTCGACCGCGATCTTGAGCGCGAGATA
>NZ_JAGEKO010000013.1:0-68695 GCF_017565345.1 Agrococcus sp. TF02-05
CGGCTGCCGGCGCGGCGGCGGGCGCAGCGGGGGTCGCCGACGGTGCGGCGGGTGCCGCGGGTGCCGCGGGGGTCGCCTTCGCGGCGGCCGGCTTCGCGGCGCCGGGCTTGGCGGCCGACTTCGCCGGGGCCTTCGCCGCCGGCTTCTCCTGCGCGGCCGCGGGTGCGGCGACGCCGTCCGCCTCGAGGGCGGCCTTGAGCTTGCGGGCGACCGGCGGTGCGATCGCCGAGGCGGGTCCCTTGACGAACTCGCCCATCTCCTTGAGCTTGGCCAGAGCGACCTTGCTCTCGACGCCGATCTCGGCGGCGATCTCGTGAACGCGTGGGTTTGCCACTTCTCTCCTGTCCTGGTCCGCCCAGGACAGGGCGGACGTCAATCGCTGACGGGTCTCATTTCGAGCCGCTCATCAGTTGTCCATGTGCCGTTCATTCCTTCGTTCAGGGCTCAGGCGAGCCCGTCCGCCCACCGTGCGATGGGCGAGGTATCGAGGTGCCGCTGGCGCAGTGCCCGCGGGAGCGAGCGGATCGCGCGCTCCGCGCACTGCTGCGTCGGATGCACCCACGCGCCCCGGCCCGGAAGCCGTCGACCCTCGTCGACGACCGCGGTGCCGCCCGGCGCAGCGATCCGCACGAGTTGTGCGGGTTCGGTGCGCGCGCGACAGCCGAGGCACGTTCGGATGGGTTCTACTCTACAGGACGACACGCCCGGGCGCTGGAGCGATCTCAGTCCTCGTCCATCACGGAATCGGGCTGGATGTCGATCTTCGCCCCGGTGAGCTTCGCGGCGAGCCGGGCGTTCTGCCCCTCGCGGCCGATCGCGAGCGAGAGCTGGAAGTCGGGCACGAGCGCCCGCACGGCCTTCGTCTTCGCGTCGAGCATGAACGCATCCGACACGCGTGCCGGGCTCAGCGCGCTCGCGACGAACGCCGGCAGGTCGTCGGAGTAGTCGACGATGTCGATCTTCTCGTCGCCGAGCTCGGCCTGGACGGCCCGCACGCGCGCGCCGAGCTCGCCGATGCACGCGCCCTTCGCGTTGATGCCCGGCTGCGTCGCGCGCACGGCGATCTTCGTGCGGTGGCCCGCCTCGCGCGCGATCGCGACGATCTCGACGGCGCCCGAGGCGATCTCGGGCACCTCGAGCGCGAACAGCCGGCGCACGAGCGACGGGTGGGTGCGGCTCACGGTCACCTGCGGGCCGCGCGGGCCGCGCTCGACCTTCGTGATGAACACGCGCAGGCGCTGGCCGTGCTTGTACTCGGCGCCCGGCACCTGCTCCTCGGGCGGCAGCAGCGCCTCCATGTCGTCGCCGAGCTTGACGTGCACCATGCGCGGGTTCGTGCCCTGCTGCACGACGCCGGCGATGATGTCGCCCTCGCGGTCCTTGTAGGCGCCGAGCACCGACTCGTCGCTCTTGTCGCGCAGGGCCTGGAAGATGACTTGCTTCGCGGCGGTCGCGGCGATGCGGCTGAAGTCGTCGGTCGTCGCGACCGACTCGCCGATGCGGTTGCCGTCCTCGTCGAGCTCCGGCTCGAAGAGCGTCACCTCGCCCGTGCGGCGGTCGACCTCGACGCGCGGCTGCGGCGCGCTCGGGTCGGGCTTGTGCTCACCCGAGCGGACGTGCGCCTGCAGGATGGCCTGCTCGATGATGCGGATCAGCTCGTCCGAGGAGATCTCCCGCTCGCGCTCGACGGTCTTCAGCACGGTCAGATCGATCTTCACTTGTGGGCTCCTTGGGTCACGACTCATCCGGCATGCGATGCCGACCCAGCAGTCTACCGCCCGGCCGGCTCGCAGGGCGGCCCTCCTATGCTCGGCGGCATGGCAGCTCTCGACGAGGCGATCCTCACGGCCGGCGACTTCTGGTGGACGTGGATCGTCCTGCCGGTGCTCGCCCTGCTCGGCGTCTACTTCACGATCCGCTCGGGCGTCGTGCAGCTGCGGCTCTTCCCGGCCATGCTCCGGGTGCTGACCGACCGGACGCCGCTCGCGCGGGACGGCAGCACCCAGTCCGTCTCGTCGTTCCAGGCGTTCACGATCTCGGCCGCGAGCCGCGTGGGCGTCGGCAACATCGCGGGCGTCGCGACCGCGATCGCGATCGGCGGCCCGGGCGCGGTGTTCTGGATGTGGACGATGGCCTTCGTCGGCGGCGCCTCCTCGTTCATCGAGTCGACGCTCGCCCAGCTCTACAAGCACCGCGACGCCGACGGGTTCCGCGGCGGGCCGGCGTACTACATGCAGCGCGGCCTCGGCGCGCGCTGGATGGGCATCCTCTTCGCGATCATCCTCATCGTCTGCTTCCCCTTCGCGTTCTCGTCGCTGCAGGCGAACACGATCGTCGCGACGGTCACCTCGACCGTCGGCACGGATGCGGCGTGGCTGCCCTGGGCGATCGGCGCGGTCGTCGCGGTGCTCACGGGCCTCATCGTCTTCGGCGGCGTGCGCCGCATCGCGAAGGTGACGCAGTCGCTCGTGCCGGCGATGGCGTTGCTCTACCTCGTGCTCGGGCTCGTCATCGTCGCGATGAACATCACCGAGGTGCCGCGCGTGCTCGGCGAGATCTACGCGGGAGCGTTCGGCTTCCAGCAGGTCGCGGGCGGCGCGATCGGCACGATCATCATGCAGGGCGTCAAGCGCGGCATGTTCTCGAACGAGGCGGGCCTCGGCTCGGCGCCGAACGCCGGCGCGTCCGCCGCCGTCACCCACCCCGCGAAGCAGGGCCTCGTGCAGACGCTCGGCGTCTACTTCGACACGTTCCTCGTCTGCTCCATCACCGCGTTCATCATCCTCGTCTCGACCCCCGACCTCGCGGGCGCTGAGGGCGGCATCGACCTGACGTTCCAAGCGGTCACGGGCGAGCTCGGCGCGTGGGCCGGCATCGCCCTCTCGGTCATCGTGTTCCTGCTCGCGTTCTCGTCGATCATCGGCAACTACTACTACGGCGAGTCGAACATCGAGTTCATCACCGAGAGCCGCGCCGTGCTCACGACCTACCGCGTGCTCGCGGTCGTCGCGGTGCTCGCGGGCTCGGTCGTCGCGACCGCGACGGTGTGGAACACCGCCGACCTGCTCATGGGCATCATGGCGATCGTCAACCTCGTCGCGATCGGCCTGCTCTCGGGCGTCGCCTTCAAGCTGCTCAAGAACTTCGACGAGCAGCGCCGCGCGGGCAAGGACCCCGTGTTCACGCGCGACATGCTGCCCGAGCTCCGCGGCGTCGAGGAGTGGCAGGACGTCGAGTCGGTCACGGGCCAGTGGACGACCGTCGCGCCGCCGCAGGAGGAGCGCCGCACCGGCCGCTGAGGAGGTGGCATCGAGGCGCCCATCAGCCGCCGGCGGCGCGATGCCACGCCGCCGCCGCAGCGACCCGCCGGTGCACGTCCGGCGACGGCTCGATGGCGAGCTTCGCGAACACCGCGCTCGTGTGCTTCTCGACCGCCGAGACCGACAGGTGCAGGTCGCGAGCGATCGAGGCGTTGGAGCGGCCCTGGGCGATGCGCTCGAGCACGTCGCGCTCCCGCTGGGTGAGTGAGTCCAATCCGGGGACGGCGGCGGCGGCCGTCGGCGCCGCCCGCTCGAGGCGGCCGCCGATGGCGGCGACGCGGGCGGCGATCTCCGCGAGCTCCCGGTGCATGCGCTCGGCATCCGGCTCGGTGCGGACGATTGCGCCCGCGACGAGCGCGACCGGCAGCAGCGGCGCAGTGACGAGGAAGAGGGCATCCGTGACGATGCGCGACTCCTCCGGGGTGACCGCCCCGAGGGCGACGACCGCGGCGAGGACGGCGAGCGCCGCGAGCGGCCAGCGCAGCCGCGAGCGCAGCTCCGCGTCACCTGCGAGCAGGCGGGCGAGGCCGACGGCGACCGCCGCGATCGGCAGCGCGAAGACGGCGGCGGCCCAGTCGGCGATCGCGGCGGGGAGGGTCTCCGCGAGCGGCTCGAGCGGGCGACCGCCGAGCACCGCGGGAGTGGGGCCGGAGAGCGCCGCGACGAGCGGCAGCACGAGGGGCGCGGCGGCGAGCCACGACCACCGCGGCGCGCGGGGGCCCGGGTAGCCGGCTGCGAGCGGCACGAGCGCCGCGAAGCTCGCGATGAAGAGCAGCTGGGAGAGCAGGTGCAGCACCGTCCCCGGCATCCCTGGCTGCAGCACGATCGCGCCCGCCGAGAGAGCGACCGCCGTGAGCTGCCCGACCCCGATCGCGATGAGCAGGGAGCACACGAACCCGGTGGCGCGCCAGCGGCTGCCGAGCGCGCCCGCGAGCAGGAGCATCCACGGCACGAGCATCACCGGAAGCGCCTCCATCGCCGGCACGGCGGGCAGCCCGAGGGTGGCGGCGCTCGCGACGATGGCGACGGCGAGCGCGCCGACGAGCACGCCGGTCACCGCCGGCCGCGCTGGAGGCGTCGCTGCCATGTCGGCATCCTGCCACCGCGCCGCCCGCGCGGCGAGCCCGCGCGAGACCGGGACGTCGATCGTGCGGCTGCCCGCAACGAGCTTGAGGGCAGCCGCATGCCGTTCGCCCGCGCGAGGCGCCTACCGTCGCGTCGAGCGGCCGAGGGTCGGCCGCGGAACGGATCCATCATGAGCGTGAACACCCGCGACCGCAGCACCGCGAGCGACGTCCGCCGCACTCGCCTCGTGCGAACCGGTCAGGGCACCCTCATCGTCCTGTGCGCCATGTGCGCCGTCATCGGGCTGAGCACGATCTTCGTCGACGATCCCTTCGCACCGGAGGCGACGATCATGACCGCGTCGTTCGCGTGCCTGGCCGCCGCGCTGGGCGTCGGCGCCGTGCTGGCCGCACCAACATCCCTCGCCGCTCGACTGTCGCTCGTGGCGATGCCGCTCTTCTTCGCGTGGCACGTCGCGGCGCTCGGCACGTGGATCCCGGACGCGGTGCTCGCCGCCGTGAGCGTCGCTGCGGTGCTCATGGTCATCCTCGGCGCGCGCCGGCACCGCGGCGCCGAGGGCGCGGCGCTCGACGCCTAGCGCCCGAGCGCCGCCTCGAGCTCATCGATGCGCGCCTGCTGCCGCTCCCCGGTCGCGCGGTCCCACACCTCGACGAGGCCCTCGGGCGCGTCGCGGCCGACGACCACGATCTGCGGCACGCCGATGATCTCGGCGTCGCCGAACTTCACACCGGGCGAGACCTTCGGCCGGTCGTCGTAGAGCACCTCGAGGCCGCGCGACTCGAGGCTCGCGACGACGCCCTCCGCGATCTCGAACACGCCCGCGTCCTTGCCGGTCGCGACGACGTGCACGTCGAACGGCGCGACCTCGCGCGGCCAGATGATGCCGCGCTCGTCGCGCGACTTCTCGACGATCGCGGCGAGGTTGCGCGTGACGCCGATGCCGTACGAGCCCATCGTGACGGTGACGAGCTTGCCGTTGTGGTCGAGCACCTTGAGGCCGAGCGCCTCGGCGTACTTGCGGCCGAGCTGGAAGACGTGGCCGATCTCCATGCCGCGCTCGAGCGTGACGGGACCCGACCCATCCGGTGCCGGGTCGCCCTCGCGCACGTCAGCCGCCTCGACCCATCCGTCGCCGACGAAGTCGCGCCCGGCGACGAGGCCGAAGACGTGCTTGCCGGGCTCGTTCGCGCCGGTGATCCAGCTCGACCCGTCGACGACGCGCTTGTCGAGGAGGTAGCGGATGCTCGTGGCGCCCTCCTCCCCCAGCACGGCGCCCGACGGCGACCACGGGCCGATGTAGCCCTTCACGAGCCGCGGGTTGGCCGTGAAGTCGTCCTCGTCGGCCGCCGAGACCTCTGCGGGCTGGAAGGCGACCTCGACGCGCTTCTCGTCGACGTCGCGGTCGCCCGGGATGCCGACGACCACGAGCTCCTTCGAGCCGTCGAGGTGCGTCAGGCGCAGCACGACGTTCTTGAGCGTGTCGGCGGCGGTCCACTCGCGACCGTCCTCGCGCGGGAAGCGCGCGTTGGCGTCGGCGACGAGCGTCTCGATCGTCGGGGTGTCGGGGGTGTCGCGCACGACGGCGGCGGGGAGCCCCTCGATCGGCTGCGGCTCGGGCGCGAGCGTCTCGAACGCCTCGACGTTCGCGGCGTAGCCGCCCGCCGAGCGCACGATCGTGTCCTCGCCGACGGGCGTCGGGTGCAGGAACTCCTCCGACTTCGAGCCGCCCATCGCGCCGGCGTCGGCCGAGACGATGACGTACTCGAGCCCGAGGCGCGCGAAGATCCGCTCGTAGGCGGCGCGCTGGCGCTGGTAGCTCTCCTCGAGCCCCGCGTCGTCGATGTCGAACGAGTAGGCGTCCTTCATGGTGAACTCGCGAGCGCGCAGCAGGCCCGCGCGCGGCCGTGCCTCGTCGCGGTACTTGTCCTGGATCTGGAAGATCGTGAGCGGCAGCGACTTGTAGCTCGAGACGAGGTCCTGCACGAGCAGCGTGAAGACCTCCTCGTGCGTCGGCGCGAGCAGGTGGTCGGCGCCCTTGCGATCCTGGAGCCGGAAGATGTTGTCGCCGTACTCGGTCCAGCGTCCGGTGCGCTCGTAGGGCTCGCGCGGCAGGAGCCCGGGGAAGAGCACCTCCTGCGCGCCCGCCGCGGTCATCTCCTCCCGGATGATGCGCTCGATGTTGCGCCGCACCCGCAGGCCGAGCGGCAGCCACGAGTACAGCCCGGCGCCGGCGCGGCGGATGTAGCCCGCGCGCAGCAGCAGTCGGTGGCTCGCGACCTCGGCCTCGGCCGGGTCCTCGCGAAGCGTGGTGAAGAAGAGCTCGGAGAGGCGGATCACCCAGCGATCCTACGCGGGATCGTCGGCGGGCTGACTCACCAGGGCCGCTCGACGCCCGAGCCGCCGCCCTGACCGTCGCCGCCCTGGTCGTACTGGTCCTGCTGCTGCTGCTCGGTCTGGGCGCCCTGGTTCTGCTCCTCGAGCTGCTCCTCGGGCGACTGCGGCTCGTTCCCCTCGCCGTCGCCGTCGCCCTCGCCGTCGCCCTCGCCCTGCTCGGACGACGACTCCTCGAGCTTCTCCTCGATGCGCGGCACGGCGGCCTCGAGCTGCGCGGCAGTGTCGGCCTCGCGCTCGCGCGGCTCGTCGTGGCAGCCCTCCGGGGCGGAGCCGATGAGCGCGAGCGCCTCGGTGTAGAACGCGTTCGCGCCCTCGCGGTCGTCGCCCTCGCGGGCGGCGTCGCCCTGCTTCTCGATCGTCGTCGCGAGCGACGCGACGATGATGCAGTGCTCGTGCACCTGGCCCGCGGTGACGGGCTCGCCATGCAGCCGCAGCGACTCCTCGAGCTTCGCCCTGCCCTCCTCGAGCTCGCCGCTCATCGTGAGCGAGACGCCGAGGTCGAAGGGCGCCTTCCACGGCTCGACCCAGTTCCACAGCTCGAGCCCGCGCGCCGCCTCCGCGGCCTGCCCGTAGGCGCGGCCCTCGAAGCGGTCGATCGCGGTCTCGGAGAGCGCGCTGACGCTGATGAGCTTCGTCGACACGACGAGCACGGCGAGCGCGACCGGGATGAGCCCGAGCATGAGCCACCAGCGCAAGCGGCGGCGCTGCGGGTCGGTGAGCACGCGACGCGGGCGCGGCGGGATGGGGACGGTCACGGTGCCTCCGTCCGAAGGATGCCGCGGGTCGAGCGGAGCGAGCGCGCGAGGCTCAGCCCCTCCCACGCGAGCAGGAGCGCGATCGGCAGGCCCAGCACCCACGCGACCTCGAGCCGCGCCTCCTCGGTGCGGTCGAGGTTCGCGGCGCCGTCGAGCGCGGCCATGGGCCCGAGCGCGTCCGAGAGCGGGAGCCCCGGCTGCCGGTGCAGGTAGCTGACGCCGAGCTCGCTCGCGATCGACCGCAGCTGCCCCTCGTCGATGCGGCTCACCGCGTCGCCGCCGGCGGGATCCTGCAGGTAGCGGTCCTCGTTCGGGTTGAAGCTCGAGATGCGCATGCGCCCGCCCTGCTCCGTGCCGTAGCCGAGCACGAGCCCGCGGTCGACGAGCGCGCCGACGTCGGCGAACGACTGCGGCGGCTCCTCGGCGGTGTGCTCGCCGTCGCCGAGGTAGAAGACGATGGCGGGCGAGCCCGGGTCGGCCGCGGCCGAGCGCTCGAGCTCGGTGCGCAGCAGGTCGCGCCCGGCCGCGACCGACGTGCCCCGGGACTGCTGCGCGATCTCGGGCCGCAGCGCGCGCACCATCTCGATCACGGCGGAGCCGTCGTCCGTGAGGGGCACGCGCAGCAGCGCTTGGGAGTCGAACGAGATGACCGAGATGTCGGCACCGGCGAACGATCGCGCGATCTCGACGACGTCCTCCTGCATGCCGGCGAGCCGCGGCTCGCTCCCCCAGTCCTCGGCCGCGACGGATTGCGAGGTGTCGACGACGACGAAGACGCGGGCGGAGATGGATGCCGTGGGCACCTCGCCGCCGGGCAGCGCCGGGCGGAAGGCCATGGCGACCGCGAGCGCGACGAGCAGGGAGCGGCGCAGCCACGCGATCCTCCGGCCGCGCACCGCGATGAGCTGCCACACGCACAGCGCGAGCGCGAGCGCGCCGACGATCGCGACGACGACGGGCAGCGTGGGGTGGAACGTGATCACAGCCTCGCCCTCCACGCCATCGCCACGACCCCCGCGACGAGCAGCAGCACGACGAGCGGGAGCGCGCCAGGTCGGTCGACGACCTGGATCTGCGGCGGCGTCTCGATGTAGCCGGCCTCGATCGCGTTCACGCGGTCGACGATCTGCGGCACCGTCTGCGCGAAGTCGAGCGAGAAGTAGGCGCCGCCGGTGCCCTCGGCGATCTCGCGCAGCTCTTGCGAGGCCATGTCGCCGCCCCAGTCGAAGGGGTTGATCGCGTACACGCGCACCTCGTTGTCGACCGCGAGCTGGCCCGCTTGCGGCAGCGTGAAGATCTGCTGCCCGTTCACGACGTTGTCGGTCGCGAGGATGATCGAGCGCGGCCGCTCGCTCGCCTCGAGGTCGGCGAAGTCGAGCACGCACGAGGCGAGCCCGTCGCCGACGAGGGAGGCGCCGAGGCCGCTCGCGGTGCCCGCGAGGTAGTTGAACTGCTCGTCGGGGCCGAGGGTGCCGGTGAGCGCGCGCACGTAGCGGCCGAGCTGCTCCTGGATGTAGTCGTAGTCGCTCGTGAGCGGGAACGCCATGACGCTCGAGGCGTCGAAGATGCGCATGCCGATGCGCTCGCCGTCGAGCGATGCGGCGATGTCCTGGTAGACGCCGAGGATCTCGGCGTCGACGTCGACCATCGAGCCGGAGACGTCGAGGCACAGCACGATGTCGCGCTTGTAGTCGTCCTCCTGGTTGGCGTGCACGCCGGAGGGCCGGGCTGCGACGGCGCCCGCGACCGCGACTCCCGCGAGCGCCGCGACGAGCGCCGCACCGATCCAGAGCCGGTAACGGGCGAGCGCGCCGCGGAAGGCGGGCAGCGCCGTCATCCGGTCGACGTGCGCGACCGGCAGGCCGCGGTCGCGGCGGCGCTTCGGCAGCAGCAGCCCCACGATCGCGAGCGCGAGCCCCGCGACCACGACGATCGGCAGCAGCCACGGCCAGAGCAGGCTCACATCCACGTCGCCACCACCTGCCGCGCGGCGCCGATCGCCGCATCCGGGTCGTGCTTCGCCGCCCGCCGGAACGACGACGGGTAGTACTGCGCGACCGCGCCCTCGACCGCCGGCAGGTCGGCGTCCCGCAGGTCGCGGAGCGTCATGACCTCGGCGACGACGCCCGTCGACTCGTGCGCGAAGAAGCGCAGCACGAGGCTCAACCGCTGCGCGAGCTCCCTGGGCCCGATCTCGCCCGCCTCGTGCTCCACGGCGACCTCGTCGATCATCCGCAAGTACTTCTCCTTGACGCTGCGCACGTCGATCGGCACGGCGGGCGGCGGCGGGGGCTCGAGGATGCCGCGCGGGCGGGTCCAGAGCCACGCGAACGCGTAGGCGGCGACGACCGCGGCGAGCGCGAGCGCGCCGAGCAGCCACCACGGCCCGTAGCCGAACGGACCGTAGGTGTCGGGCGCGGGCAGCCCGCCGAGCTCAGCGACGCGCACGCCGGTGCCTCTCGAGCAGGCGGAAGAGCCCACCGATCGCGGTCGCGCTCGAGCCGATGCGCACCGAGGCGATGCCGAGCGAGCGCAGCCCCGCCTCGAGCCGCTCGCGCCGCAGCGCCGACTGCTCGTCGAACGCCCGGCGGAGCCCCTTGTCGCGGCGCAGGAACGACGGCAGCCCGAGGCCCGTGTCGACGCCGACGAGCTCGCGGTGGTCGCCCGCGCGCGCCATGAGGTCAGCGTCGCCGATCGAGACCCACAGCACCTCGTGGCGCGTGTGGAGGCGGCCGAGGTGCACGTCGAGGTCGTGCGTGTAGGCGAGGTCGTCGGCGATCACGACGATGAGCGAGCGGCGGCGCATGCGCCGCACCGCGTGCTCGAGCACCCCCTCGAGCCGCGAGAGCGGCCCGTCGATCGAGACCGCCTCGTCGATGCGCCGCAGCATGCGCTCGAGGTGCGCCTCCGAGCCGCCCTCCGGCATGCTCTCGGTGCGCTCCTCGTCGCCCATGAGCAGCGCGACGCGATCGCCGTGGCGCGTCGCGAGGTAGCCGAGCACGCCCGCGACGAGGATCGCGAGCTCGCGCTTCGACTCCCCCGACTCCGCGATCGCCGCCATGTTGCGGCCCGAGTCGACGACGAGCAGCACGTTGTGCTGGCGGGAGGCGATGTAGCGCTTGATGAGCGGCACGTGGCTGCGCGCCGTCGCCTTCCAGTCGATGTCCTTGACGTCATCGCCCGGCTGGTACTCGCGCAGGTCGTCGAAGTCGTGGCTGCGGCCGTGGTGGATCGACTGGTACTCGCCCTCGAGCAGCTCGAGGGTACGACGGTGCGCGTGGATCGACATGGTCGTCTTCACCTTGCGCAGCCGTCGTTCCATGACCGGTCCTACGGCGTCCGCACGGCGCCGAAGATGGCGTCGATGATCTGCTCGGTCGTCACGCCGTCGGCCTCGGCCTCGTAGCCGAGGATGAGGCGGTGCCGCAGCACGGCGTGCCGCAGGTCCTTGACGTCCTCCGGGATCACCCAGTCGCGACCCTGCACGAGCGCGAGCGCCCGCGCAGCTTGCGAGAACGACAGCGAGCCGCGCGGGCTCGCGCCGTACTCGATGTAGCCGGCGAGCTGCGCGCCGATGTAGTCGGTCGCGTGGCGCGTCACGTACATGAGCTGCACGACGTAGTTCGTGATCGCCTGGTCGACGTAGACGCGCTTCGCGAGCCCCTGCAGGAACCGCACGTCGTCGAGCGTCGCGACCGGCTCGCCGTGCCCCTGCTCGAACACGCCCGACTCGGCGCGCCGCACGATCTCGGCCTCCTCGGTCGGCGAGGGGTAGGTGAGCACCTCCTTGAGCAGGAAGCGGTCGAGCTGCGCCTCGGGCAGCGTGTAGGTGCCCTCCTGCTCGATGGGGTTCTGGGTCGCGAGCACGAGGAACGGCTGCGGCAGCGGGTGCGTCTCGCCGCCGATCGACGTCTGCCGCTCCTGCATCGCCTCGAGCATCGCCGACTGCGTCTTCGCGCTCGAGCGGTTGATCTCGTCCAGCAGCACGAAGTTCGCGTGCACCGGACCGAGCTGGGTGCGGAACTCGCCCGTGTGCTGGTCGTAGATCTGGGTGCCGACGATGTCGCTCGGCAGCAGGTCGGGAGTGCACTGGATGCGGTGGAACGACGCCGAGACCGAGCGCGCGAGGGTCGCGGCCGCGGTCGTCTTCGCGAGCCCGGGCACCGACTCCATCAGCACGTGGCCGCCCGTGAGGAGCGCGACGAGCAGCGAGCGCAGCAGCTGGTGCTGCCCGACGACCGTCGACTGGAACGACTGCTCGACCGAGCGGATGATCGCCTTCGCGCGCTCGAGCTCCTCAGGCGTGATGGGGTCCCGTCCGGGGACTGCTGCGGACACGCGCGCTCCTATCGGTGGCGGTCGGTGGGTGGGCCGTCGTCGGGCGGGCCGTCGGTCGTCGACGGCACCGCCTCGGTCACGCTACCGGCTCGAGCCATGCGCGGCCGGTGACGCCGCCGTGCCTCACGCGGGCTGCGGCTCGCGCCGTCGTGTCGCGGCGATCGCGGCGATCGCGATCGCGGCGATGAGCGGCAGCATCGCGAGGTTGAGGCCCGCGTAGCCGACGAGCCCGAGGATGGGGCCGGCCGTGGCGCCGGCGGCGGCGCCCGCGAGCCCCATCACGAGGTCGGAGCGGCCCTGGAGCGCGGGGCGCAGCGGCGGCTCGACCGCGGCGGCGACGAGCGTCGAGCCGGCGACGGTCGCGGCGCTCCAGCCGAGGCCGAGCAGCGCGAGCCCGACCGGGGCGAGGTCGACGGGCAGCGCGAGGTTCGAGGCGATCGAGAGCAGCAGGATGCCGGCGCCGACGAGCACGGTCGAGCGAGCGCCGACGCGGTCGGTGAGCCAGCCGAAGACGGGCGAGAGCGCGTACATCCCCGCCGTGTGCGCACTCATCGTGAAGCCGATGACGCCGAGGTGCTGCCCGGCGTGGTCGAGGTGCACGGGGGTGAGCGCCATGACCCCGACCATCGTCGCGTGCGCGGCCGCGACCGCGATCACGGCGGCGAGGGCCCGCGGGTGCTCCGCGAGGCGCAAACGCGGCGGCGTCGTCGGCGCGGGCGCCCCGATGCGGCTCTCGAGCAGCGGGTCGGGCCGCAGCAGCGTCCACAGCACGATCGCGACGACCGCCATCGCGACGGCGCTGATGAGGTACGCGCCCACGAGCGGCGGGAGGCCGAGCCCGACGCCGAGCGCATCGCCGGGGCCGATGAGGTTCGGGCCGACGACGACGCCGATCGTCGTCATCCAGACGACGAGCGAGAGGTCGCGGCCGCGATGCCTCGGGGTCGAGAGGTCGGTCGCGGCGAAGCGCGACTGGAGGTTGACCGCCATCGCGCCGCCGAGCACGAGGAAGCCGGGCAGCACTATCGCGGCGGCGCCGATCGTGCCGCCGATCGCGAGCGTGAGAGCACCCGCGAGGGCGAGCAGCGCGCCGCTCGTGAGCGCCACGCGGCGGCCGCGGCGCTGCGCGAGCCGCGCGAGCGGCACCGCGAGCGCAGCGCCGCCGAGCGTCAGGAGCGTCGCGGCGAGTCCCGCGAGCTCATCACGGCCTGTCACCTGCGCGACGAGCAGCGAGCCGACGCCGAGCGCGACGCCGTTCGAGAGCCCGCCGAGCGCTTGCGCGAGCGAGAGGACGGCGAGCGTGCGGCGCTGCGCCGGGTGCTGCCGCACTGGCTGCCCCGGCTCGTCGACCGCTGGGGTCGCGCTCACCTCAGGCGGTGACGACCTGGGCCTCGCCCGCGGGCAGGCCCTGCTCGTCGGCGATGCGGCGAGCCTCCTCGATGAGCGTCGCCACGATCTCCGCCTCGGGCACCGTCTTGACGACCTCGCCCTTGATGAAGATCTGCCCCTTGCCGTTGCCCGACGCGACCCCGAGGTCGGCCTCGCGCGCCTCGCCCGGGCCGTTCACGACGCATCCCATGACCGCGACGCGCAGCGGCACCTGCACGTCCTTGAGGCCCTCGGTCACCGAGTCGGCGAGGGAGTAGACGTCGACCTGGGCGCGGCCGCACGAGGGGCACGAGACGATCTCGAGCTTGCGCTCGCGGAGGTTGAGCGACTGCAGGATCTGCATGCCGACCTTGATCTCCTCGACCGGCGGCGCCGAGAGCGAGACGCGGATCGTGTCGCCGATGCCCTCGGAGAGCAGGATGCCGAACGCGGTCGCCGACTTGATCGTGCCCTGGAACGCGGGGCCGGCCTCGGTGACGCCGAGGTGCAGCGGCCAGTCGCCGCGCTCGGCGAGCAGGCGGTAGGCCTTGACCATCACGACCGGGTCGTTGTGCTTGACCGAGATCTTGAAGTCGTGGAAGTCGTGCTCCTCGAACAGGCTCGCCTCCCACACGGCCGACTCGACGAGCGCCTCGGGCGTCGCCTTGCCGTACTTCTCGAGCAGGCGCGGGTCGAGCGAGCCGGCGTTGACGCCGATGCGGAGGCTCACGCCCGCGGCCTTCGCGCGCTTGGCGATCTCGCCGACCTGGTCGTCGAACTTGCGGATGTTGCCGGGGTTGACGCGCACGGCGGCGCAGCCGGCGTCGATCGCCTGGTAGACGTACTTCGGCTGGAAGTGGATGTCGGCGATGACCGGGATCTGGCTCTTCTTCGCGATGATGTGCAGCACATCGGCGTCGTCCTGGCTCGGCACGGCGACGCGCACGATGTCGCAGCCGGTCGCGGTGAGCTCGGCGATCTGCTGGAGCGTCGCGTTGATGTCGGTCGTCTTCGTCGTGGTCATCGACTGCACCGAGACGGGCGCGTCGCCGCCGACGAGCACCTTGCCGACCTTGATCTGCCGGGTCTTGCGTCGGGGCGCGAGCGTGAGCGGCGCGGGGCTCCCGAGGTTGATGGCTGCCATGGGCGACAGCCTACGCGGCGGTGCTATGACGAAGCCCCGCGGCGTGCGGCCGGCCGGCCGGCTGGCAGGATCGTCGGGTGATCACGGCAGCGGCAGACGGCTCCTCCCTCGGCAACCCCGGCCCGACCGGCTGGGGCTGGTACATCGACGACGCGCGATGGGCGGCGGGCGGGCAGCGCACGGGCACGAACAACATCGGCGAGCTCTCGGCGGTCGTCGACCTGCTGCGGCAGACGCGCGGCGTCGACGAGCTGCTCATCCTGTGCGACAGCCAGTACGTCATCAACTCGGTGACGAAGTGGATGGCCGGCTGGAAGCGGAAGGGCTGGCGGAAGGCCGACGGCAAGCCGGTCATGAACCGCGAGCTGCTCGAGGAGCTCGACCGGCTCATGGCGGAGCGGAAGGCCGAGGGCGGCACGGTGCGCTTCGAGTGGGTCAAGGGCCACGCGGGCCACCCGCTCAACGAGGCGGCCGACCGGCTCGCGAACGGCGCGGCCGCGGCGTACCAGCGCGGGGCCGTGCCGGATGCGGGACCGGGGTTCGGGGGCGTGACCCCGACGGCGGCGCCCACGGCCCCCGCCGCCGAGGCGACTGGCGCGCGGGACGCGGCCGACGCATCCGCCATGACCGCCGCCGAGGCCCCTGCCTCGCCCGACCTCTTCGACGGCTTCGACTTCCTCACCGACACGGCCGTCGAGGCCGAGGTCGTGCGGCTCGAGCGCTCGCTGCTGAGCGACGAGGTGCGCGCCGACCCGGCGAGCGTCGCGGCGCTGCTGCACCCCGAGTGGGAGGAGATCGGCGCCTCCGGCCGCCGCTGGAGCCGCGACGAGCTGCTCGCCGAGATCGCGCCGCTCGCGGAGCCGACCGAGCTCGAGGTGCTCGCGACGCACGAGCTCGGCGACGACGCGCTGCTGCTCGTGTGGCGCTCGGTGAGCGCTCGAGGGAGCGTGCTGCGCAGCTCGCTGTGGGTGCGGGCGGGCGGGCGCTGGCGCCAGCGATTCCACCAGGGCACGCCGGAGGCGTGAGCTACCCCCCGAACAGCGCGATCGGCTTGACGATGTCGGCGTAGACGAGCAGCGCGCTCATGATGCCGAGCAGCCCCGTGACGACGAGCGTCACCGGCACCCACTTCGCGGTGTCGAGGGGCGTCGCGACCGTGCCGCGCAGCCTCGCCCACCCGCGGCGCACCGCGTCGACGAGCGCGCCGAGGATGTGGCCGCCGTCGAGCGGCATGAGCGGGATCAGGTTGAAGACGAACAGCGCGACGTTGAGGCTCGCGAGCAGCTGCACCATCGCGCTGATGCGCTCGAGCACCGGCACCTGGTCGAGCGCCGCGATCTCGCCCGCCATGCGGCCGACGCCGACGACCGACATCGGTCCGTTCGGGTCGCGCTCCCCCGGCCCGAACGCCGCCGCGGCGACGTCGACGAGCCGCTGCGGCAGGTTGACGATGAGCTGGCCGACGCGCCAGACGTTGTCGCCGACCGCCGGCAGCACCGCCGAGGCGGGCTGCTGCGCGATCTCGTACTGCGGGCCGACCCCCGCGAAGCCGACCGTCTCGGTCAGCTGCCGGCCGTCGACCTCGACGGGATCGCCGCGGTCGTCGAAGACGTAGCGCTCGGTCGCGAGCGGCGTGAGCTGCAGCGCCTGCTCGGCGCCGTCGCGCTCGACGACGAGCTCGACGCGCTGCCCCGCGAGCTCGCGGATCGCGGCCTGCACGTCCTCCCAGCCCGCCGCGGGCCGGCCGTCGATCGAGACGATCGTGTCGCCCGGCTGCACGCCGGCCTCGGCGGCGGGCGCGAGCGGATCGCCCGGCTCGCACTCCGCGCGCTCCTCCGAGGCGGCGATGACGCACTCCGAGACGCTCGCGACGGTCGTCGAGGGCACCGCGATGCCGAAGCCGCACAGCACGATCGCGTAGAGCACGACCGCGAGCACGAGGTTCATGAGCGGGCCGCCGAGCATGATCGCGATGCGCTTCCAGGTCGCGAGGCGCCAGAACGCCCGCTCCTCCTCGCCCTCGTGGATCGTCTCGGCGCTCGAGTCGCGGGCATCCTGCACGAGGGTGTCGAAGAAGCCCGTCGACGCATCCCTCGACTCCCCGCCGACCTTGAGCGGCGGGAACATGCCCGACATCGAGATGTAGCCGCCGAGCGGGATCGCCTTCACGCCGTACTCGGTCTCGCCGAAGCGCCGCGAGAAGAGCGTCGGGCCGAAGCCGATCATCCACTGCCCGACGCGCACGCCGAAGAGCTTCGCGGGCACGAGGTGGCCGATCTCGTGCAGGCCGATCGAGACGGCCAGGCCGATCACGACGACGAGCACGCCGACGGCGTAGAGCAGCACGGCTTCCATGTCGCCCGCCAGGCTACTGCCGGCACCTATCAGCCGTGCACGCGGATGCGGTGGCGTCCATAGGCGGCGCGGCTAGCGTCACTCGCATGCCCGCTCCCGCCAGCCGCGCCGTCGCCGAGCGCGTCGCGCCCGGCGGGAGCGCCCTCGGCCTCATCGCGGGGCTCGTCGGCGTCGCGCTCGTCGTGTTGCTCGTCTTCGTCGCGTCGAGGCCTCCCGCCGAGCCCGTGCCGGTGCCGCAGTCGGCGCGCGTCGAGGGCGAGCTGCCCGCGCGGGTCGGCGACTGGCGCGGCGCGCAGCTCGAGCACGCGGCGATCATCATGCGCGCGGGCCGCGACCTGGGCCTCTCGGAGCGCGACGTGCGGCTCGCGGTCATGACGGCGATGGGCGAGTCGAGCCTGCGGGTGCTCGATCGGGGCGACGAGGCGGGGCCCGACTCGCGCGGCCTCTTCCAGCAGCGCCACGGCTGGGGCCCGTACGAGGTGCGCATGGATGCGTACGGCTCGGCCGTGCTCTTCTACCGCGCGCTCGCGAGGGTCGAGGGCCGCGACGCGATGGCGCCGACGCGCGTCGCGCACGCGGTGCAGATCAACCGCGACCCCGACCACTACGCGCGCTGGTGGGACGACGCGGGCGAGGTCGTCGCGGCGATCGACGCCGCCGACGTGCGCGTCGAGCTCGACCGCTCGGGCTGACGCCCGCCTCGTGCGCCGCGCGCAACCCCTCCCGCTCGATCCTCCTTGACTCGACACAGGCGCATACCTGGACCCCATCTCCCGAACGGGACCCGAGATCTCGGGTCCGCATGCCGAGATGGGGTCCGTTGCGCGCGGCGCGGCAGCGCCGCGTCAGCCTCGCAGCCGCTTCCGCATGTGCACGTCCGTCTCCGTCGCGGTGCGGCGCACGCCGTCGCGGTCGACGTACTCGTACGTCGTCGTCGAGCGCTCTCCCGTCTCGGCGTAGCCGAGGCGGCGGTAGAGCGCCGCCGCTCTCGGGTTGTCGACGCCCACGCCGAGCTCGATGAGCGTCGCCCCCATCGCCGCCACCTCCCGCTCGGCAGCGCCGATGAGCGAGGCGCCGATGCCACGGCCGCGCGCGGCCTCGGCGACGAAGAGGTGGCGCAGCTCGGGCACGTCACCCGGCACGAGCACGCCAGAGCCGAGCGGCTCGCCGTCCTCGAGCGCGACGAGGAAGAGCACCTCGCCCGCCTCCTGCCGGCGCAGGTGCGACGCAGCCACAGCGGCGCCGGGAGGCTCCGACGCCGCGAGCCTCCACGCATCCGCCGCCGTCGCTCGTCGGACCTCGACCGTCACCGCCCGACGCCGCAGATCTCGTCGGCGGCGCGACGCGCCCAGCGCTCGGCCTGCAGCACGTGCTCGACCGTGAGCTCGCCCGGCTCGTGCTGCTCGAGCACGCGCTCGACCGCCGGCAGGATGTCGAGGAAGCCGATCTCGCCGAGGTGGAAGGCCTGCACCGCTTGCTCGTTCGCGGCGTTGAAGACCGCGGGGAACGTCGAGCCCGCCCGCCCGACGCGCTTCGCGAGCGCGACCGACGGGAACGCATCCTCGTCGAGCGGCTCGAACGTCCAGGTCGACGCGCGCGTCCAGTCGAGCGGCACGCCGACGCCCGCGACGCGGTGCGGCCAGTCGAGGCCGAGCGAGATCGGCAGCCGCATGTCGGGCGGCGAGGCCTGCGCGATCGTCGAGCCGTCGACGAACTCGACCATCGAGTGCACGATCGACTGCGGGTGCACGGTCACGTCGATGCGGTCGAAGGGCACGTCGAACAGCAAGTGTGCCTCGATGACCTCGAGTCCCTTGTTCACGAGCGTCGCGGAGTTCGTCGTCACCATCGGACCCATGTCCCACGTGGGGTGCGCGAGCGCATCCGCGGGGCTCACGGCCGCCATCCGCTCGCGAGACCAGCCTCGGAACGGACCCCCGGATGCCGTGAGCACGAGCCTGCGGACCTCGCGCGCGTCGCCCGCGAGCAGGCACTGCGCGATCGCCGAGTGCTCGGAGTCGACCGGCACGAGCTGCCCGGGCCGCGCGCGCTGCATGACGAGGTCGCCGCCCGCGATGAGCGACTCCTTGTTGGCGAGCGCGAGCACGCGGCCGGCGTCGAGCGCCGCGAGCGTCGGCGCGAGGCCGACGGAGCCCGTGATGCCGTTGACGACGACGTCGCTCTCGACCGACTCGATCATCGTCACGGCGGCGTCGGCGCCGAGCGCGGCCTCGCCGCCGAACTCGGCCTGCTGCGCCTCGAGGCCCGCGCGGTCGCTGCCGGCGACGAGCCCGGCGACCTCGAAGCGGTCGGGGTTCGCGCGGATGACGTCGAGGGTCTGCGTGCCGATCGAGCCGGTCGAGCCGAGCACGATCACACGGCGGCGCATCAGCGGGCTCCCTCGGCCTCAGCGGGCCGGTCGTGCTGCGCGACGACCTCGCCGTCCGCGACGATCGTCGGCTCGTGCAGCACCGGGAACGCGACGGAGGATGCGATGAAGCAGTCGCGACCGGCCTGCCCGTGCGCGTCGAGCGCATCCGCCGCCTGCGTCGCGTCGGCGATCGTGACGACGGGGTGCAGCACCGCGCGCGTGAAGCGGCCGCCGGTGCCGCTCGTCTCCATCTCGCCCGTCGCCGCGTCGCGGTAGGCGGTCACGACGATGCCGCGGCTCGCGGCCTGGTGGAGGTAGCTGAGCATGTGGCACTGCGCGAGCGCCGCGAGCAGCAGCTGCTCGGGGTTGTGGCGACAGCGGTCGCCGCGGAACGTCGGATCGGCGGAGCCGAGGATGTCGGGGAGGCCCTCGACGCGCACGACGTGCTCGCGCGTGTAGGAGCGGTAGGTCGCGGTGCCCTCGGAGCCCGCTCCCGTCCACTCGACCTCGACGGCATAGGCGTGGCGCATCGGCATGGCTCCAGCGTAGGCGCGGCCCGTCGGGAGCGCCCGCTCGCGCGCGCTCAGGCGTAGGATCGGCGGCATGACTGACACCGTCGCCACCGCGCCCTCCCGCTCGATCGTCACGGAGATCCCCGGCCCGAACAGCCGCGCGCTCCTCGAGCGGAAGGCGGCCGCCGTCCCCCAGGGCATCCCCCACCAGCTGCCCGTGTTCATCGCTGAGGCGCATGACGCGATCATCACCGACGTCGACGGCAACCGCTTCATCGACCTCGGCTGCGGCATCGGCGTGACGACGATCGGCCACACGAACGACGCGGTCGTCGCCGCGGTGCGCGAGCAGGTCGGCAAGCTCACCCACTCGCTCTTCGGCACGACGCCCTACGAGCCCTACGTGCGCGTCGCCGAGTACCTCGCGAAGCACACCCCCGGCGACTTCGCGAAGAAGACCTTCTTCGTCAACTCCGGCTCGGAGGCCGTCGAGAACGGCGTGAAGATCGCGCGCAAGTTCACCGGCCGCCGCGCGGTCGCCGTCGTGGAGCACGGCTATCACGGCCGCACGAACCTCACGATGACGATGAACTTCAAGCCCGCGCCGTACGCGACGGGCATGGGTCCGCTCGCCTCCGACATCTTCCACGCCCCGGGCTCCTACCCGCTGCACGACGGGCTCGACGGCGCCGAGGCGGCCGAGCGCACGCAGTACTACCTCGAGAAGCACGTCGGCGTCTCCGACCTCGCGTGCCTCGTGATCGAGCCCATCCAGGGCGAGGGCGGCTTCATCGTGCCCGCCGACGGCTACCTGCCCGCGATGCAGGAGTGGTGCACCGCGAACGGCGTCGTCATGATCGCCGACGAGGTGCAGTCGGGCATCTCGCGCACCGGCGCGACCTTCGCGTCGTCGCTGTTCGGCTGGGAGCCCGACATGGTGCTCTCCGCCAAGGGCATCGCGGGCGGCATGCCGCTCGCGGGCGTCACCGGCCGCGCCGAGATCATGGACTCCGTGCACACCGGCGGCATCGGCGGCACCTTCGGCGGCAATCCCGTCTCGTGCGCCGCGGCGGTCGCCGTCTTCGAGCAGATCGAGGAGCACGACCTCAACGCGCAGGCCCAGCGGGTCGAGCGCGTGCTGCGCCCGCTGCTCGACGAGCTCGCCGAGCGCCACGAGGAGATCATCGAGGTGCGCGGCCGCGGCGCGATGCTCGCGATCGAGCTCGTCGACCCCGCGACGGGCGCCCCCGTGCCCGCCGCGCCCATCTCGAAGGCGTGCGGCGAGGACGGCGTGCTCGTGCTCACCGCCGGCACCGACTACAACGTGCTGCGGTTCCTGCCGAGCCTCGCGATCACCGACGACCAGCTGCGCGAGGCGGTCGACGTCATCGATCGCGCGATCGCGAGCACGAAGGCCGCCTGATGCTCATCGGCGTCCCGCGCGAGATCAAGACCGACGAGGCGCGGGTCGCGCTCACCGCCACCGGCGCGACGGAGCTCGTCGCGCGCGGCCACGAGGTGCTCGTCGAGTCGGGCGCGGGCGTCGGCAGCGGCATCGCGGACGAGGCGTTCGAGGCGGCCGGCGCGCGCATCGTCGCGACGGCCGAGGAGGCCTGGAGCGCGCAGCTCGTGCTCAAGGTCAAGGAGCCCGTCGGGCCGGAGCTCGACCTCCTGCGCGACGACCTGACGCTCTTCGCCTACCTCCACCTCGCGGCGGCGCCCGAGCTCGCGCAGGCGCTGCTCGATCGCGGCACGACCGCGATCGCCTACGAGACGGTGCGCGGACCCGACGGCTCGCTGCCGATGCTCGCCCCGATGAGCGAGGTCGCCGGCCGGCTCTCGGTCGTGCAGGGCGCCTCGCTGCTCACCGCGCCGCAGGGCGGCGCCGGGCTGCTGCTCGGCGGCGTGCCCGGCACGCGCTCGGGGCACACGGTCGTGCTCGGCGGCGGCGTCGCCGGCACCGCGGCGGTCGAGATGGCCGTCGGGCTCGGCTCGCGCGTCACGGTGCTCGACGTCTCGCTCCCGCGACTGCGCCAGTTCGACGCGATCTACGGCGGGCGCGTGCAGACGCTGCACTCCAACCGCGTGACGGTCGAGCAGGCCGTCGTCGACGCCGACCTCGTGATCGGCTCGGTGCTCATCCCGGGCGCGAAGGCGCCGAAGCTCGTCTCGAGCGAGCTCGTCGAGCGGATGCGTCCCGGCTCGGTGCTCGTCGACATCGCGATCGACCAGGGCGGGTGCTTCGCCGACTCCCGGCCGACGACGCACGGCGACCCGACGTTCGACGTGCACGGCACCGTGTTCGCGTGCGTCGCGAACCTGCCCGGTGCCGTGCCGCGCACGTCGACGGAGGCGCTCACGAACGCGACGCTCGCGGCGACGCTGCGGCTCGCCGACCTCGGCTGGCGCGACGCCCTGCAGGCGGACGCCGGTCTCGCGGCGGGCCTCAACACCACGGGCGGACGGGTGGCGCACGAGGGCGTCGCCTCGGCCCTCGGCCTTCAGGCAGCATCGGTGGCGTCGCTGCTCGGATAGCGCAGCCTCGCGAAGCGCCCGCCCTGGAGCAGCCAGGCGGGCGCTTCGCGCATCGGCGGCGCGGGCGGCGCGTGCCGCAGCACCTGCCGGAGCGCCCGCTCCTCGACGCCGAGCACGACCACGGGACGCTCGGCGCGGAGCCGGTCGAGCTCGCCCCACGCCGCCTCCCACTCGGCGACCGAGCCGACGACCGCGGTCGCGGTCGCGCCGACGGCAGGTCGCGCGGCGCCCGCGAGCGAGGCCGGCAGCGCGGCTCCCGCTCCCAGCACGACGGCGAGCGGCCCCTGCGGCATCGGCACGGTCGCGGGCGCTCGCCGCGGCGCCGGCGCGTCGGGCAGCGCGAGCTGGATGCGCTCGTCGGCGAGCCAGCCCGCGCCGGGCGGCAGCCCGGCGTCGTGCAGCGCGCCGGCGCCGCCCGCGACGACGTGCTCCTGCCGGCTCGCGATCCGCAGCAGCACCAGCCACTCGGCGAGCGCGGCGACCTGGCTCATCGCGCTCGAGACGCGCCGCGCGGTGAGCGCGACGGCGGCGCCCTCGCGCATGCGGCGCAGCAGCAGCTGCACCGCGACCGCTTGCTGCGCCTCGCCGAGCCGAGCGAGCTGCAGGTCGAGGTCGTCGACGACGAGCGCGCTGTGCGCTCCGGGTGCCCCGGCCTCCTCGAGCGCGTCCCACAGCGCGTCCTCCCGATCGATGACCGCGACGCCGAGCTGGCCCGCGATGAGGTCGGCGAGGCTCGAGCGGCCGCTGCCCGCACCCCCGATCGCGAGCAGCGGACCGTCCACCGCCGGCCGCCACCGCACGGGCTCGACCGCCTGCCGCGCCGGCCGGTCGACGAGGCCGAGCCGCACCGTGCGATCGCCGGCGCCCTCGCCGCCGCCGGCCGCGCTCGCGAGCGGCACGTCGGTGAGCCGCACGCGGGCCGGGAGCGGCTCGCGCCACGGCCGCGGCGGCCTCGGCATCGCCGCGGCCGCCGACACGAGCCGCTGCAGGAGCGCGGGCGACGCGAGCGCGGCTTGCGCGAGCCGGGTGGCGCCGCCGCTCACGCGCACGACGCATCGCCCGCGCGCCTCGAGCGGGATCGCCGCCGCCTCCGGACTCCCGGTCACCGCGACGGCGTCGGCCTCGGAGGTGACGCGCAGCGAGATGCGGATGCCGCAGTTCGCGAGCAGCGCGTCGCGCACCGCGTCGGCCGGTCGCTGCGTGCACAGCACGAGGTGCACGCCGAGCGAGCGTCCCCGCGCCGCGAGGTCGACGAAGAGCCGGTGCAGGTCGGGCAGCTCGTCGAGCATCGCGGCGAACTCGTCGACGACGATCACGAGGCGCGGC
The DNA here is from genome assembly GCF_017565345.1 of Agrococcus sp. TF02-05. Taxonomy (NCBI): domain Bacteria; kingdom Bacillati; phylum Actinomycetota; class Actinomycetes; order Micrococcales; family Microbacteriaceae; genus Agrococcus; species Agrococcus sp. TF02-05. The sequence continues at coordinate 23,505 of NZ_JAGEKO010000013.1, forward strand.
AGCCCGGTCGCCTCCTCGATCGAGCGCGCGCCCCGCTCGGCGAGCGCGCGCTCGCGCCGCCGCAGCTCGGCGCGGAGGCTCTCGATCGCCCGTCGCGCGCCCGCCTCGTCGAGATCGGTCATGACGCCGACGACGTGCGCGAGCGCCTGCAGCGCCGTGAAGGACGCGCCGCCCTTGAAGTCGACGAGCAGGAACGACACCTCCTCGGTCGAGCGGCCTGCCGCCATCGCCGCGACCCACGCGACGAGCAGCTCGCTCTTGCCTGCGCCGGTCGTGCCGCCGACGACCGCGTGCGGCCCGTCGCGCACGAGGTCGAGCACCACCGGGGCGCCGGCGACGAGGAAGACCGCCTCGAGGCCGCGCTCCCCCGTCGGCAGCGCGTCGAGGTCGACGCGGGCGGGGAGCCCGCCGGCGCGCCGGAGCCCCGCGTGCTCGGCGGCGAGCGCGAGCGAGCGGGCGGCGCTCGCCGCCTCCCGCTCGCTGAGCGCCGTCGGCGCGAGCTCGCGGCCCGCGAGCCGAGCGGCGTCGAGCGCGGCCCGCACCACGACGCGGCACTCGCGCGGCAGGAGCGCCGGCGCGAGCGCGGTCGCGATCGTGACGTCGACGTCGTCGCCGACGACCCGCACGTGCCCGCCCGGCTCCCGGTGCACGGGGTGCGGGAGGGGCGCGAGCCAGTCCCACGCCTCGCCGTCGGGCGCGATGACCTCCGCCTCGTCGGGCGCGACGACGTCGAGCACCTGCACGAGCGCGGCGCGCGCGAGCGCGACCGCGATCGCGGGCGGGCCGACGAAGCCGATCCCGTCGCGCGCGTCGACCGTCACCGGCCCCTCGACGACCGCCGCGGCCGAGCGCAGCCGAGTCACCTCCTCGGCAGCGCCGAGCCGCAGCACCGCGGGGTCGCGCGTGGGGACCGCGCCCTCGACGACGATCCCCGAGGGCAGCGCACCGATGCCGAGCACGACGTCGAGCGGCGCCCCGCGCGAGCGGCGCCAGCGGTGCGGGTCGTGCGGCGGCCGCGCCGCGACCCGTCGCGCGTCGGGGTGCGCGGCCTCGAGCTCGCGCCGCCGCTCCCCGACCGCCCGGTCGATGCGCTCCGCGGCATCCGCGATCTCCGCGCGCCAGCGCGCCTCCTCGCGGCGCGACCGCGCGCGCCGCACGCGCCTGCCGTCGCCGAGGCTCGCGAGCGCGATCACCGGGCCGAGCAGCGCGAGCACGAGCACGGTGGGCGTCTGCAGCAGCAGCCACATGGCCACGGCCCCGAGCACCGGAGCGAGGCTCGCGAGCAGCGGGAACGACGCGGGCTCCGGCTCGGCGGGCGGGCGCGGGAGGTCGATGCGCGACTCCATGGCGGCAGGGTGCCGCGCGGGGCCGCGACCGCGCACCGCCGCGCGGGGCGGCTGTGGAGACCGCTCCGCGCTAGCGCCGCACGAGCGATGCCGGGTTGAGCCGCGCGAGCAGCGGCCGCAGCCGCCCCTCCCCCTCATCGCGGCGCTCGAGCACCGCATCGCTCAGCGCCCACGCGGCGTCGACCTCGGGCTCGCTCGGCGGCCTCGGTGCGAACACCGCGCGGTCCACGCGGTGCGCGAGCTCGCGCATCCGGTCGTCGTCCCCCGCTTGCTCGAGCCGTGTGCCGCCCTCGGGCGCCGCATCGCCGCGATCGCGGAGTCCGTCGACGACCTCCGCCCACGCGCCCTCGGCGCGATCGCGCGGCTCGTCGGCGCGGCGGCGGCGCCGTCGGCGCACGACCTTCGCGACCACGAGCCCGACGGGCAGCGCGGCGACGAGCGCGAGGAGCCCGAGCACGGCGGCCGCGGCGCCGAGCGCGGCGAGCAGCCGCGAGGCGCCGTCCTCGCTCCGCTCGGGCGCGTTCGGCGCGGCGGGGTCGGCGCCCTGCCGCTGCCCGCCCGGCGCGGGCGCGGGCGCCTGCTGGGCGGGCGGCTGCTCGACGATCGCCGGCGCGCCCTGCTCCTGCTCGGGGATCGGCCGCGGGGCGGGCGAGACGTCGATGGCGACCCAGCCGGCCGGCGTGCGCACCTCCATCCACGCATCCGCGTCGGCGCCGACGACGGGCGTCGGCTGCCCGGGCTGCACGGCATCGGGCGTGAAGCCCACGACGACGCGCGCGTCGAAGCCGAGCTGGCGCGCGAGGAGCATCGCCGCGGTCGAGTACTGCTCGGCATCGCCGATCATCGGCTCGGTGAAGAGCTCCGCGAGCCGCTCGAGGGAGTGGCCCGGCCGCGATGGCGCCTCGTCCTCGAGCACGCCGTGGCTGATGTAACCGCTCGCGCGCATGCCCTCGACCATCGCGTGCAGGCGCGCACCCGGGGTCTCGGCGTCGCCCGTCCACGCGGCGAGCGCGGTGAGCATCTCCTCCGGCAGCTCGATCGCGGCGCGCGCGGGATCGGCAGGGACGAGCTCGGCCACCTGCTCGGGCGGCACGACCGGGGCACCCTGCTCGACCTGCATCTGGAAGCCGTCGCCCGGTCGCAGCCCGGCCTCGACGATGAGCGTGCGCAGGTCGCGATCGCGGTGGAGCGTCGAGCCGAGCCGCTCGGCGCGCTCGCCGACGAAGCGCACGCCCGTGGGCACGCCGACGGTCGGCAGCCAGGGCGTCGAGAGCTCGCCGACCGTGATGCCGACGAGCCGGCCGCTGCCCTCCTCGGCGCTCGCGACGCGCTCGAAGCCGGCGCGCTCGACGGAGAGCACCTCGCCGTCGTAGCCGTCGAGGGCGGCGATGCGGATGCGGTCCCCCGGCACGAGGCCCGTGGCGGTGAGCTGGCGGGCACCGCGCCGATCCTCGGCCCAGAACGAGCGGTAGGCGGCCATCGGCGATGCCCCGGGCAGCTCGACGGACGACGTGCTCCCGCCGCGCAGCACGACGCGCTCGGGCAGCTCCACGAGCGCGCCCGCCGTGCCCGCCGCGAGCGCGGCGACGAGCGCGACCGCGACGCCCGCGCCGACGCGCCGAGCGAGCGACGAGAGCGCGCGCGGCGCGCGGCTGCGGCGCCGCGCTTGCCGCACGACGGTGATGTACGCCCCGATCGGCACGAGCGCGATCATGCCGAGCAGCCACGGGACGGGCATCGCGAGCGGTCCCCAGAGGATCGCCCACACGCCGATCACCGCGGGCACGAGCGCGGCCGACTCGGCCGAGCGCGAGCGCAGCGCGATCCACACGCCGATGAGGGTGCCGAAGAGCACGAGCAGCACGGGCGCCATGAGGAGGGCGTCGCTCGTGCCGACGGGGAGCCCGATCGTCAGCAGGCGGCGCCACGAGAGCACCGTCGCCGCCGCGGCGTCGATGAGCCCCTCGCCCCACTCGCCTCGCCCGATGCGCTGCGGGGCGGTGAGCGGCACGGCGAGCACGGCGAGCGCGACGAGCGCGACGAGCAGCATCGACAGCGATCCCCAGCGGCGCACCGCGCCGAGGACGCCGATGCCGGCGCCGACGAGCAGCGCGACCGAGACCGCGACGACGAGCTGCAGGGTGCCGAAGATCCACCACATCGGCACGCACGCGGCCGCGATCGCGAGCATGAGCAGGCCGACGCTCGGCGCGCGGCGGATCATGCTCGCCCCGCGTCGCCGATGCCGCGCGAGAGATCCTCGATCGCGCCGACGGTCGCGACGTCGGCGTCGCCGAGCCGCGCCCGCGTCGGCACCGCGCCGACCGCCGCGCGCACGACGACCGAGACGACGCCCTCGGGCATGCCGTTCGCGGCGGTGCGGAGCTCGCGCGGCGGCACGGTCGACCCGGTCACGAGCCACGCGACGCTGCCGCGCGCGGTGCTGCGCGACGCGCGCGCCGCGGCGGCGATGCCGACGCCGCCGCGCGGCTCGAGCACCGCGAGCGCGTCGAGCAGCCGGTCGCGCGTCGCGGCGTCGATCGGCCGCACGGCGCTCCGCTCGGCGCGCGGGCTCTCGACGACGCGGAGCGAGCGGCGGTCGGCGATCGCGGCGAGGCCGAGGGTGCCGACGATCGAGAGCGCGAGCTCGAAGTCGTCGCCGTCGTACTCGCGCGGGTCCGTCGAGAGCACGATGAGCGTGTCGGCGCGGCGCGAGGGCTCGAACTGCCGCACGAGCAGCGAGCCGTGGCGCGCGCTCGAGCGCCAGTGCACGAGCCGTCGGTCGTCGCCCGGCGCGTACTCGCGCAGGCTGTGGAACGACACGTCGTCGGCGGTGCGCTCGGCGGCGGCCTCGCCCTCAAGGTCGCGCACGATGCCGCCCGCGCCGCCCGGCAGCCGCACGACGCGCGGGTGCACGACGAGCGTGCGCGTCTCGGTGAGCCGGTGGCGGCGCTCGAGCACGCCGAAGGGGTCGGTGCGCATGATCGTCGCGGGCCCGATCGTGCGCAGCCCGCGGCGGCTCGTGTCGAGCGGCACCGAGCGCAGCACCTTGCCGCCGACGCCGAGCGAGGGGATCTCGAGCACAGCCTCCTCGTCGCCGATGTCGAGGTCGATCTGGCGCGGCGTCGCGGCGCGGGTCGGGCGCGACACCTCGACGAGCGCGAGCGCGTCGGCGCCGACCGGCACGCGCTCGGCGCTCAAGCCGATGCGGGCGCGCGCCCAGCGCTCGCCGACGATCCACGGGATCGCGCCGACGAGCAGCGTCGCCGCCGCGACGGCGGAGACGAGCGCCTCCGCCCAGCCGAGCGAGCGCGCGAGGAAGACGCCGAGCGCGACGACCGCGAGCAGCGCCCAGCCCCACGGGGTGATGGCGCGCAGGGCGGCGTCGAGCCAGCGCATCGTCAGCGCCTGGGCGGCGCCACGGTGAGCATGAGCTGCTGCACGATGCTCTCGGGCCGGACGTCGTCGAACTCCGCCTCCGGCTGCAGCACGAGGCGGTGCGCGAGCGCCGGCACGGCGAGCGCCTTGACGTCGTCGGGGGTCACGTAGTCGCGGCCGTGGATCGCCGCCCACGCGCGCGCCGTCCGCATGAGCGCGAGCGCGCCGCGCACCGAGACGCCCAGGCGCACCTCGTCGGCCTCGCGCGTCGCGTCGACGAGCCGCGCGACGTAGTCGACGATCGACGCCTCGACGTGGACGCCGCGCACCTGGCGCGCGAGCGCCTGCACGAGGTGCACGTCGGCGACGGGCTCGATCTCCTCGGGCGAGAGCTCGTCGCCCGAGTCGGCGAGGATCCGCAGGGTCGACGCGTGGTCGGGGTAGCCGATCGACGCCTTGAGCGCGAAGCGGTCGAGCTGCGCCTCCGGCAGCTGGTAGGTGCCGGCGTGCTCGACCGGGTTCTGCGTCGCGATGACCATGAACGGCTGCGGCACGGCGTGCGCGGTCCCGTCGACCGTGACCTGCCCCTCCTGCATCACCTCGAGCAGCGCCGACTGCGTCTTCGGGCTCGCGCGGTTGATCTCGTCGGCGAGCACGACGTTGGCGAACACGGGGCCGCGCCGGTACTCGAACTCCCCCGAGCGCTGGTTCCACACGCTCACGCCCGTGATGTCGCCCGGCAGCAGGTCGGGGGTGAACTGGATGCGGTTCGACGTCCCCGAGATCGCCGTCGCGAGCGCGCGGGCGAGCGACGTCTTGCCGGTGCCGGGGTTGTCCTCGATCAGCAGGTGCCCGTTGCTCAGCATCGCGGTGAGCGAGAGCTGCACGACGTGCGGCTTGCCGACGAGCACGCGCTCGACCTGCTCGACGACGCGCTCGGCGAGCTCCTGGATGGTCGAGACGTCGACGCCCGCGTCGACCGCGCTCGCGTCCGTCCTCGCGTCCAACACCGTGGGCTCCTCCCTGTCGGTCACAGCCCGCATCCCGCCTCGGTCGGCGACGGATCCCTGTGGGGCCCGGACTCCGGATAGGTTACTTGGCCCCACGCGCGCACTCGCGTCGCCCCCGCGGGCACCGGCTCGCTCGCAGGGACCCGATCGTCCTCGTCCATCCAGACGCCCCGCACCATGTACACCGCGAAGACCTCGTCCTGCGCGAGCGGCGACGCGTTGCCCTCGACGCTCGCCTCGAGCGGCACGAGCGGGCGGCAGGCCTCGATCGTCGCGCTCAGCCGCAGCGGCACGACCTGGCCGACGGTCGTCGCCGCGGAGCACACGCCCTGGGTCGCGCCCGGCGCGCACGCGCGCACGTCGACGCCGACCTGCTCGCCGTACTGGAACGCGGCGCTCGAGGGCGTGAGCCACGTGCCCGCTTGCGCCCGCTGCCACGGGCCGCCCGCGACGCGCGCCTCGAGCCACGTGCCGCTCGCGAGCGTCGGTGCCCGCTCGAGCCTCGCGTCGAGGGCGTCCTCGCGCACCTCGGTGGCGACGGCGACGGCGGATGCGTCGACGGGCGCGGGCGTGCCGAAGACGGGATCCGAGACGGAGACCGAGCAGTGCCAGCCGTTGTCGGCGGTGACGGCGACGACCGAGCGGGACCCGGCCGCGACCGGGAGCGTCGCCGAGAGGGCCGTGGAGCCGGCGGGGCTGCCGCCGCCCGCGCTCGAGCACGAGGGCCGCTCCCCGACGGGCACGACGCGAGCGGCGTAGCGCACGGCGGCCGCGCCCGCGGGGTCGACCGCCGCCCACCGCACGGTGACGCTCCCGCCGTCGTGGCCCGTCACGAGCACGGGCGTCGTGCCCGGCAGGCCGACGGCCGTGAACGGCACCGGCGCTGCTGGCCAGCGCCAGGCGGTGTCGGGCACGCCCGCGCGGTTCGCGGCCGCCACCTCGATCGAGTACGCGCGGCCGGGCGTGAGCCCCGAGATGACGCTCTGCCGCTCGGCGGGGCCGACGCGCACGAGCTGGTCGAGTCCCGATCCCGAGACGCGCACGAGGTACGCCTCGATGGGGGTGCCGCCCGGCGGCTGCGGCACGCCCTGCCAGACGACTCGCACCGAGCCCGGTGCGCTCGCGGGCGTCGCCTGGACGCCCGGCACGACCGCGGGCAGCCGATCGGCGTGCACGGGCTCCGACGGGTCGGAGGGGAGGCTGTCGCCGAGCGCGTTCGTCGCGATCGCCTGCAGCCGCAGGTCGACGCCCGCCGGGAGGCCCTCGAGGCGGCAGCGGGGCGTCGGTCCGCACGCGACGTCGACGCCGCTGCCGACGATGCGGTAGCCCGTGATGGGGCTGCCGTTGCTCGCGGGCGGGTCGATCGCCATCGTCACGACCCCGTCGACGTGCTCGTCGAACGCCTGCACGGGCGGCGCGGGCGCATCCGGCACGTCCTGCACCGTCACCGCGATGGGGCTCCACACGCCGCGCTCCGGCACGCCCGCGGCGTCGAGCACGAGCACCTGCACGATCGTCGTGCCGATCGCCGCGGTCGCCGAGGCCGAGACGCGCACCGTCGAGCCGTCGACGACCGCGGTGATGCCGCGCTCCTCGGCGCCCGTGACGCGCAGGCCGCCGATCCGCAGCGGCGTCGAGGGGAACGGGTTCGACGCCTCGTCGTTCACGAGCGGCTGCACCTCGGCGCTCGAGCGGCGCTGCACCGTGACGGCGTCGGGCTCGGGCGCGACGAGCGGCGCGGTCGTGGAGATGACGGCGAGCGAGACGGTGCCGGGCACGCCCTCGCCCGCGGCGTCGCGCACGCCGATGCGGAGGTCGGCGCGCGTGCCGCGGTCGGTGCGGTCGAGCGCTCGCACCGTGAGGGTCGAGCCGTCGATCACGGCTTGGAAGCCCGCGGGCACGTCGTCGAGGATCGACCACGAGGCGCTCGCGATCCGGGCGGGATCCGGCGCGCGCGTGATGCGGGCGAGGTCGATCGAGCGCTCGGTGCCGGGCTCGAGCTGCACGAAGGAGCCGAGCACCGTGAGCGGCACGCGATCGCCCGGCAGCACCTCGATCGGCAGCACGATCGTGCCGACCCTGCCGTCGGGGTCGGTGGGGCTCTCACCGTCGGTGACCTCGAACGTGATGCTCGCCGGGCCGAAGTAGCCAGGCTGGGGCACGAACCGCAGCGTCTTCTCGTCGATCACGGGGTTCGAGCCGTCGGTCGGCGCGGCGCGCACGGCGCTCGCGTCGGTGAGCATCGCGCCGTCGCCGTCCACCGTGTCGACGACGTCGTCGATCGCGATCTCGAGCGTCTCCCCCGCGCGCGCCTCGAGCGGCGCGACGCCGGGCTTGAGCTGCGGGAGCGCGTCGTCCCGCCCGGGCACCGCGATGACGGCCGTCGCGCTCGCGCCCTCGGCGTCGTCGCGCTCGACCGTGAACGGCACGAAGCGCGTGCGGTCGGCGATCGCGATCTCGATCGAGCCGTCGTCGCGCAGCGCCACGCCCTCGGCGGGCAGCGGGAGGCTCGCGCGCAGCGCGTCGGCGCGGCCGTCGCGCACCGTCGCCTGCGCGAGCGGGTCGATGCGCACCGCCTGGGCCGAGGCGATCGATTGGATGGGCACCTGCACGTCGGTGACGTCGGGCGCGGGCGGCGGCGCGTCCGGGTCGACGTCGATGCGCAGCCAGCTCGCCGCGGCGGTGCCGGCGGAGTTCTCGACCGTGACGACGATGCCGATGTCGGATGCGTCGGGCGCGGCCGAGACGAGCACGGCGCCGTCGCGGATCGACGCGGTCGCGCCCGGGGAGGCGGTCTCGACGTCGACGATCTCGAGCGGGAGCCCCGCGGGGTCGCGGTCGTTGTCGAGCACGGGCACGACGAGCGTGGAGTCGGGGCGCATCGCGGCCGAGTCGGCGCCGAGGACGGGCGGCAACGCGGGCCCCGGCTCGACGACGATGACCCGCACGACGCCCTCCCCGGTCGCGCCGAGGTCGTCGGTGACGCGGTAGCGGAACTCGTCGGTGCCGCGCGAGTAGTCCCCCGCCTGGTAGCGCAGGGTCGAGCGCCCGAGCTGCGTGACGAAGCCGAGCGTCGGCGCGGTCGAGGGGCCGAGCAGCTGCACGGGATCGCCGTTCGGGTCGGCGTTCGAGAGCGGCAGCGCGAGGTCGACGGTCGCGCCGGCGACGACCCGCGCCTCGATCGGCGGCGCGGCGGGCGCCGCGTTCGTCGTGCGCGCCGCCTCGGCGACCTGCATCGTGATGCCGGCCGTCGACGACTGGCCGTCCGGTCCGCGCACGGCGTAGTCGGCCGTGAAGGTGCCGGGCTCGTCGGGGGCGACGAACCGCATCCGGTCGCCGTCGACGAACAGCAGGCCGGCCTCGGGCGGCGCGACGATCGCGGGATCGAGCTCGAGCGGGAGCCCGTCGGGCTGCTCGTCGTTGACGAGCACCGGGATCTCGACGAGCCCGCCGGGGCGCACGGTCACCTCGTCGTCGCGAGCGATGGGCGCCTGCAGCGCGGCCGAGCCGCTCGCGGAGACGCGCAGCTCGCCCTCGGCGCTCTGCACGCCGTTCGTGACGGTGTAGCGCACGGTCGCCTCGCCGACGAGCTCGTCGGTGAGCGCGAGCCGCAGCTGCTCGGCGTCGACGAGCTCCGCGCGCACAGCGGTGTCGTCGCTCGCGACCGCGGTGAGCGCGACCACACCGCCCGAGGGGTCGAGCGCGAGGTCGTCGACGTCGAGCTCGACGGTGCCGGCCGCCGGGAGTGCCGCGCGCGCGGGCAGCGTGGTGGGCGGGCTCGACGCGTCGGCCGCCTCGAGCACCCGCACGACGACGCGCCCCTCCTGCGTCGCGGTGCCGTCGGTGACGACGTAGGAGAAGCGCATGAGGCCCGCGTCGGTCGGGCGCACGAGGATCGTGCCGTCGGCGAAGCTCGGCTCGACCGGGTAGTTCGGCGCGACGACGTTGTGGAGGCTCAGCTCGCCCGCGCCGCCCTGCGCGGCGAGGAGGGGCTCGAGCACGAGCTGCTGGCCGACGCGCGTGACGGCGGTGACGGGCTGCGCCGAGATCGGCACGGCGCCGGCGTGCACGGTCAGCACGATCTCCTCGGTCGCCTCCGCCTGGCCGTCGGTGACCGTCACGAGCACCCGGCGCTCGGTGCCCGAGCCGCCGTCGGTGAACTCGAGCCGCCCGTCGGCGCGCACGCTCACGCGGTCGGGGGCGGCTGCCTCGGCGCGGACGACCGCGAGCGCGTCGCCCTCGGGATCGACCCAGCCGTCGAGCGCGTCGAGGGCGATCGTCGAGCCCGCCTCGAGCGTCGCGCGCACGGGTCGCTCGAGCACGGGCGGCTCGTTGCCCTCCCGCAGCGTCACCGTCGCGACCGCGCGATCGCTCTCGGCGCCGTCCGAGATGCGGTAGTCGACGCGCGTCACGCCCGCCGCGGGCGCCTCGAAGCGGATGCCGCGCCCGTCGGGGGTGATGGTGGCGGATGCGTCGTCCCGGTCGAGCGCGACGTCGGTGATGAGGATGGGGTCGCCGTTCGCATCGCTGTCGTTGAGCAGCACCGGCAGCACCGTCACCGCGCCTGCGCGCGCCCCGAGCTCGTCGTCCACCGCGACGGGCGGCTCGGGCGCGGCCTCGACGGTCTCCTCGACGGCCTCGCCGTCGACCGGCGCCTCGGGTGCGGGCTCGTCGTCCTCGAGCTGCCAGCCCGTGATGCGGCGCCCGTCGCGGTCGATCGCCCACGCGTCGCCCGAACCGACGTCCGTCACCGCGGTCGCGCTCCCGCGCTGCAGGATCCGCAGGCTCGCGTCGAGCGGCACGCCCTGCAGCGCGAGGACGACGGGCTCCTCGCCCTCGCACGATCGCCAGCCGGTGCCGCCCTGCCACGCCGCGAAGGCGCATCCGTCGCCCACGACCGGCCTCGCGGGCTCGCCGCTCGCGCCCGAGGCGAGCGTCGTCGCGGCGGGCACGCCGAGCTGCTGGCGCACGAGCGCGGAGTCGGTCGCGTAGAGCACGGCGGATGCGGCTGGCCCCGGTTCCTGGAGCCGCACGCCCGTCTCGTCGACGGAGCGCTGCCACGAGCTCGTCGAGAGCACGCCGGAGCCCGCGTCGTAGAGCACCCACTCGTCGCCGAGCGCGGTGAGCTGCAGGTCGGGCGCGGCGGGCGAGACGGGGGCGCGCTCGCTCGCGACCGTCTCGCCCTCGTCGTCGACGCGCAGCACGCGGCCGAGGCCCGGGGAGGCGGCGAGCAGGCTCTCCTCGCCGAGCACGGCGACGCCGCCGCGGCCGAGCGCGACGACCGGCTCGTCGAGGGGCGTGCCCTCGGCGATCGCACCCGTCGTCGTGCGCCACACGTCGCCCGTCGCGGGCGAGGTGATGACGACGCGGTCGTCGCGCGCGGCGACGACCGCGCCCGCGACGATCGGCACGGCGGGGCCGGCCTGCGCCGCGCCCTCGCGCACGACGCGCACGGTCGACGCGCTGCGGTCGACGACGACGGTGCCCGACGGCGTCTGCAGCACCTCGTCGACCCCGCCGACCTGCACCGTGCGCTCGATCGTGCTGTTGGCGGTGTTCGCGAGGCCGATCGCGCCGGCGCTCGCGTTCGCGATCCACACGCTCGAGCCGTCGAGCTCGGGCTCGAGCGCCTGGTAGCCCGGCGCGAGCACGGCGCCCGCGACGATCCCGGCGGTGAGCAGCCCGCCGAGGACGAGGCCGGCCCGCGCCTTCACGCCGGCTCCGTCATCGTCGCGCCCTCACGGCAGCGGCTCCCCGCACGCCTCGCTCGGCTCGCCCGTCGACCCGTCGCGGTTCACGGCGACCCAGATGCAGAGCCGCTCGCCCGCGGCGCCCGTGAGCGTGAACTCGCGGCCGCCCTGGATGACGGCATCGCCCGTCGAGGTGCGCACGTGGTACGTGTCGGTGTCGACGAGGCCGGGGTCCTCCCACGCGAACGCGACCCGGCCCTGCTCGGGGCTCACCGCGATGTCCTGCACGATCGGGATCTGCGACGAGACGCTCGAGAGCGCGAACGCCGCGACGGTGATGATGCCGAGCACGACGGCGCTCGCGGCGGCGATGCCGAGCCCGATCACGAAGCGCTTGGGCTTCGGCGGCTGGCGTCGGCCGGTCGACTGCGAGATGTCGACGCGGCTGCCCGTGATGCCGGGAGCGCGACGCGAGCGTCGCTGCCGCAGCCGCAGCGCATCCGAGTCCTCCTCGACGTCATCGTCGACGATCGGCTCGGCGGCCCACGCGTCGACCTCGACCTCGATCGGCGTCACCTCGAAGCCGAGCTCGCGCTGCACGCGCTGCAGCTCGCCCAGCAGCTCCTCGACGCTCGCGTGGCGGTCGCCCGGCCGGGCGGCGAGCGCCTTGTCGAGCACGGGTCGGAGCGCCGCGGGGATCGCGCGCGAGGGCAGCAGGTCGTGGGCGATGATGCGCTCCGAGAGCGCGGCGTGGTCGTTGGCGCGGCCGGGCTGCTCGGCGGGGCTGCGGCCGGCGATGAGCGAGAAGAGGGTCGCGGCGAGCGACCACACCTCGGTCGCGATCGTGCCGCCCGTCTCGCCGCGCAGCACCTCGGGCGCCGCCCACGGCACCGAGACGCCCGCGGCCTCGCTCGCGTCGTGCTGGAGGCCGGCGATGCCGAAGTCGCTCAGCACGGGGTGCCCGAACGAGGTCGTGAGGATGTTCGCGGGCTTGATGTCGCGGTGCAGCACCCCCGCGCGATGCGCGGTCTCGACCGCGGCCCCGATGCGGATCGCGACCCGCAGCGCGGCCTCGGGCGCGAGCGGCTCGGTGCGGAACCGCTCGCCGAGCTCGGGGTTCGCGAGCTCCATCACGAGGTAGGGGCGGCCGTCGCTCGCGACCGAGGCGCCGTAGACGGTGAGGATGCTCGGGTGCGACGAGAGTCGCCCCATGAGGTTGACCTCGGTGCGGAAGGAGCGGCGCACGTCCTCGTCGACGAGCTCCGCGAGGAGCACCTTGACCGCGACGGGTCGCCGAGGCAGCGCTTGCTCGTAGAGGAAGACGTCGGCGTACCCGCCCGTGCCGAGCACGTGGAGGTGCGAGTAGCCGGGCAGCACCGGCGGCGCGGAGGGGAGCCGCCTGGCCATCAGGACCGCCGCGGCTCCTCGTCGCGGAGCGTCGTGCGCGGCACGGTCCGGTCGACGTCGTCGACGCTCGGCGCGCGCGTCACGTCGATGACGATCACCGAGACGTTGTCGCGCCCGCCCGAGTCGAGGGCGGCGGCGACGAGGGCCTGGGCGGCGGCCGCCGGGTCGTCGTGCTCCCACAGCAAGCGCTCGATGTCGACGTCGTGCACTTCCTTCGTGAGGCCGTCGGAGCACACCAGGAGGCGGAGCTGCGGCATGATCGGCAGCAGGAAGTAGTCGGGCACGGGGTCGATGCCGGCGCCGACGCCGCGAGTGACGACGTTCGCCTCGGGGTGCGTCTCGGCCTCCTCCTCGGTGAGCAGGCCCGCGTCGATGAGCTCCTGCACGACGGAGTGGTCGACCGTGATGCGCGTGAGGCGCTCGCCGAGCATCGCGTAGGTGCGCGAGTCGCCGACGTTGAAGACCGCGAAGTGCGGCGCGCCCTCGTGCAGCGCGAACGCGCAGCCGGTGACGGTCGTGCCCGCGGAGCCCTCGCCGACGCCGAGGAGCTCGATCTCGTCGGTCGCGCGGCGGAGCGCGTCGACGACATCGATCGGCTCGACGGCCGCGAGCTCGTGCAGGTCGGCGAGCCGCTCGACGACCGCCTTGCTCGCGAGGTCGCCGTGCGAGTGGCCGCCCATCCCGTCGGCGACCGCGAAGACCGGCGGCTGCGTGATGAGCGAGTCCTCGTTGTGCTGGCGGCGGAAGCCGGTGTCGGTCATGCCTGCCCAGCGCACCGCGAACTGCTGGGCCTCCGGGCCCTGTGTCGCGTGCTCGCCGCTCGCCGCTCCGATGTGGGTCACGTCCTCCAGTCTCCCACGCCGCGCGCCCGCTCCTCGCACCCGGCGCTCAGCGGCTCGGGGCCCGGTGCCGTCACAAGCGGCCCTTGAGGATGCGGTTCCAGTAGATCTGCGGGAGCGCGTGCCGGTCGAGCGCGTACCAGAGCGGGCTCGAGCGGATCTGGCCGCGCGCCGGCAGGGGCAGCGAGTGGCGCGGGCGCAGCTCGCGGTCGTACTCCCCGAACGAGAGGCTCCGCCGCGACGTGGCGATCGGCGCGACGGTGTAGCCGTCGTAGCGCTCGAGCGGCTCGCCGGCTCGCGAGCGGCGGATGTTCTCGACCGCGATCTTCACCTGCTCGCGGAGGGCGCCGCCCGTGCGGGCGTCGCCGAGGTCGCCCGCGTCGCCGACGACCCACACGCGCGGATGCGTCGGGTGGCGGAGCGTCTCGGGGTCGACGGCGGCGAACCCTCCGGTGCCGTCGGCGTCGAGGCCCGACTCCCGGATGACCTCCGGCGCGCGGTAGGGCGGGTGGAGGTGGACGAGGTCGGCCCGCTCGGGGATCGTGCCGCGCGGCCCCGCGAGGTCGACCTCGTCACCGCGCAGCGCGACGACGTGGGTGGAGGGCCGCGCCTCGATGCCGTAGCGGTCGAGGTGGCGGCGGATCTCGGCCGCGATCGCGTCGACGGGGTGCAGGCGGTCGCCGTCGTGCACGAGGATGACCTCGATCGCGTCGAGCACGCCGTTCGCGCGCCACGTGTCGCACGCGATGAAGAGCGGCTTGAGGGCGGTCTCCCGCCCCGAGACGGGCTGCCCACGCAGCTCGAAGATCGCGCGGCCGGAGGTGAAGCCCGCGATGCGCTCGCGAGTGCGGGCGAGCTCGGTGTCGACGTAGGTCGTGACGGCGAGGCCGCTCGCGAGCGCCTCCGTCGCGCCGGGCAGCAGGCTCCAGTCGATGACCGCGCCGGTCGCGACGATGAGGTCGCGGCCGCGGACGACGGAGCCGTCGGCGCAGCGCACCTCGCGCCGCTCGGGGTCGATCGCGACCGCCGCGGTGCGAAGCCACTCGACGCCATCGGGGATGAGCGACGCCTGGGGCCTCGACAGCTCGTCGTCGCTCGCGAGGCCCGTGCCGACGTAGTTCTGCAGCGGCTTGTAGACGTGCCGCTCGGAGGGCTCGATGAGCCCGACGTCGGGGCATCCCCGGCGACGCAGGTGGGCCGCTGCCGAGAGACCGCCGTTGCCCCCGCCGACCACCAGCACGTCGTGCACTCGCTCTGCCGCCATGGCCAGACGCTACTCCTCGGTCGCTGGGCGTGCGCCGACCTCGGTGCCGGTCCCGAGCACCCAGTCCGGCGCCCCCTTCGCGTCGACGATGTCGCGCAGCAGCGGGGCCATGGTGAGCGCGGGGTCGATCGCCATCGCGAGCTCCGCGCACCGCCCCGCGGATCGGCCACGGCCGAGGAAGAAGTGCAGGAAGCCGACGATGACGAGCAGCGGTGCGCGCAGCTCGAGCGGGGTCGACTCGGCGATCGCCGTCCATCGGCGCAGCCGGTCGCGGAGCCGCTCGGCGTCGGGCGCCGGCCCCACGCCGAGGAAGCGATTGGCGGCCGCCTCGGTCGCGGCGTCGCCCTCGATGGCGTCGAGCGTGCGCTCGGCGGCGGCCCTGCCGTCGATCGCGAGCTCGATCGCGAGGTCGCGCTGCGCGGGGCTCGCCACGAGCGCGATCGCGAGCGCCACCGCCTTCGCCGGGTCGACGCCGAGCACGCCCGGCCCATCGTCGAGCCGATCGGCGAGCGAGACGGCGAGCTCGAGCGCCGCGATCGGGTCGTCGCGCGCCGCGGCGACGTCGCCGCCCTGCAGCTCGCCGAGCCACGCGGCGACCTCGAGCGCCGCGGCGCTCCCCCGGCCCTCCGGCACGGCAGGGATGGGCGGCGGCTCGGGCACGCCGGGCGCGGGATCGTCGAGCAGCTCGAGCTCCGCGAGCGGGCCGCGCGCGCCACCGGGCGACGCGTAGTCGCCCCACGCGTCAGGCGCGAGCGCGAGCAGCTCGAGCACGCGCATGCCGCTCCGCTCGAGCCGGCGGGCGACGCGGACGAGGTCGTCGGCGTGCGGGAGCGGGCCCGCACCGAGCGGTTGCTCGAGGCACGCGACGAGCACGACGGCCTCGGCCCCGCGAGCCCCGCGGCGGACCGCCTGGGCGATCGGCGAGGCCGAGCGGCGATCGGGCAGGTCGAGCGCCATCGGCATGCCGGATCGGCCGCGCGAGAAGGGCAGCGCGACGAGCGACGGCGCCTCGATGCGCCCGACGAGGCGAGGCAGCATGCGCAGGAGCGACTGCGGCGTTCGGATCTTGACGGTCTCCATGCGCGCAGGGTGCGGCATCGCGCGGGTCGACGGGGCGGCTCCGACGTGCGCCTGTGGAGAGGCGTCCGATCGCGGCCTTGCCGCATACCCCCAGGGGGTATATGTTGCTGGCATGAGCACGACAAGTCGAGACGGACGCGGGGCCGAGCACGAGCCCTCGCCGCTCGCGCACGACCACCGGCAGCACGAGCACCACGCTGAGCACGGGCAGCACGCGCAGCACCACCCGGATCACGCGGCCCATGGGGATCACGAAGCGGGCGCGGATCACGGAGGCCACGCCGGCCACGGCGGGCACGGCGACCACGTCGCCCTGTACCGCCGCCTCTTCTGGTGGATGCTCGCGCTCGCGATCCCCACGGTGCTGCTGAGCGGCATGTTCGCGTCGATCGTCGGGTACGAGCTGCCCGACGCGCCGTGGCTGCGCTGGGTCTCCCCCGTGCTCGGCACGGCCATGTTCCTGGTCGGCGGTCGCCCGTTCCTCACCGGCGCCGTCGGCGAGCTCCGCAGCCGCCGGCCCGGCATGATGCTCCTCATCGCGCTCGCCATCACGACCGCGTTCGTCGCCTCCTGGGCGGCGTCGCTCGGCTTCGCCGACCACCACCTCGACTTCTGGTGGGAGCTCGCGCTGCTCGTCGTCATCATGCTGCTCGGCCACTGGCTCGAGATGCGCTCGCTCGCCCAGACCTCCTCGGCGCTCGACTCGCTCGCGGCGCTCCTCCCCGACGAGGCGGAGCGGGAGACGCCGGCCGGCGTCGAGCGCGTCTCGCCCGCGGCGCTGCGCGTTGGCGACGTCGTGGTCGTGCGCCCCGGCGCCCGAGTGCCGGCCGACGGCGCGATCGTCGAGGGCAGCGCGAGCTTCGACGAGTCGATGATCACCGGCGAGTCGCGCGCCGTCGCGCGCGGCGCGGGCGAGCGCGTCGTCGCGGGCACGGTCGCGACCGACTCCGGTGTGCGCCTGCGGGTCGACGCGGTCGGCGATGCGACGGCGCTCGCGGGCATCCGCCGGCTCGTCGCCGACGCGCAGGCGTCGACCTCGAGGGCGCAGCGGCTCGCCGACCGCGCGGCGGGCTGGCTCTTCTGGTTCGCGCTCGGCGCCGCCGCCGTCACCGCGGTCGCGTGGACCGCGCTCGGCGCCCCCGACGACGCGATCGTCCGCACCGTGACGGTGCTCGTCATCGCGTGCCCGCACGCCCTCGGCCTCGCGATCCCGCTCGTCGTCTCGATCGCGACCGAGCGCGCGGCCCGCGGCGGCGTGCTCGTCGCCGACCGGCTCGCGCTCGAGTCGATGCGCCGCGTCGACGTCGTGCTCTTCGACAAGACCGGCACCCTCACGGCGGGCGAGCCGACCGTGCTCGACGTGCTCGCCGTCGACGGCGACGCCGATCGCGTGCTCGCGCTCGCCGCGGCGGCGGAGCGCTCGAGCGAGCACCCGCTCGCCCGAGCGATCGTGCGCGCGGCCGAGCGCGCCGCGCTCGCCGTGCCCGACGCATCCGGCTTCTCCTCCTCCCCCGCGGTCGGCGTCACCGCCGTCGTCGACGGCGCGCGCGTGCGCGTCGGCGGACCGCACCTGCTCACTGAAGAGGGGCTCCCCGAGCTCCGCGCCGTCGAGGGATGGCGTGCCGAGGGCGCGATCATCCTGCACGTCGTGGTCGACGGCGAGGTGGTCGGGGCGCTGCGGCTCGCGGACGAGATCCGGCCCGAGTCGCGCGAGGCGGTGGATGCGCTCCACCGGCTCGGCATCGAGGTCGCGATGGTCACGGGCGACGCCGAGGCGGTCGCGCGGTCGGTCGCCCGCGAGCTCGGCATCGACCGGGTCGCCGCGGGCGTGCGCCCCGAGCACAAGGAGCGCGAGGTCGCGCGGCTGCAGGAGGAGGGGCGCACGATCGCGTTCGTCGGCGACGGCGTCAACGACGCGCCCGCGCTCGCTCGCGCCGACGTGGGCCTCGCGATCGGCGCCGGCACCGACGTCGCGATCGCCTCCGCCGACGTCGTGCTCGCGAGCTCCGACCCGCGGAGCGTGCTCTCGGTCGTCGAGCTCTCGCGCGAGAGCGCGCGGAAGATGGTGCAGAACCTGTGGTGGGCGGCGGGCTACAACCTGCTCTCGGTGCCGCTCGCAGCCGGCGTGCTCGCACCGGTCGGCTTCGTGCTGCCGATGTCGGTCGGCGCGCTGCTCATGTCGCTCTCGACGATCGTCGTCGCGCTCAACGCACAGCTGCTCCGCCGCCTCGACCTCGATCCGGCCGCGAGCGCCGCGCGGGTGCGCGCCGCTCGCCCCTCGGCGCCCGCTCGGCCGGAGGTCGATACCGTGTCGGCATGATGCGCACCCGACCGCCGCTGCAGGGATCGTTCGGAGCCGTCGCCTCGACGCACTGGCTCGCCTCCTCGAGCGGCATGTCGGTGCTCGAGCGGGGCGGCAACGCGGCCGATGCCGCCGCGACGGCGGGCTTCGTGCTGCACGTCGTCGAGCCGCACCTCAACGGCCCCGGCGGCGACCTGCCAGCGATCGTGCGCGTGCCGGGCGAGGCGCCGCGCGTGCTCGCCGGCCAGGGCCCCACCCCCGCGGCGGCGACGATCGAGCGGATGCGCGAGGAGGGCATCGAGCACATCCCCGGCACCGGGCTCCTCGCGGCCGTCGTGCCTGGCGCGGTGCCCGCGTGGCTCACGCTCCTGCGCGATCACGGCACGTGGTCGCCCGCCGAGGTGCTCGAGTACGCGATCCAGCTCGCCGACCGCGGCCACCGCGTGCTCCCGCGCGTCGCCCGCACGATCGCGGGCCGCACCGAGTTCTTCCGCGAGCACTGGCCCGCCTCGGCCGAGCTGTGGGCCGAGCCGACGCCCGAGCCGTGGGACGCCATCCGCAATCCCGTGCTCGCGAGCACCTACCGCCGGCTCGCCGACGCGGGCCGAGGGCTCTCCCGGGAGGCCGCGTGCGACGCCGCGATCGCGGCGTGGAGCGAGGGCTTCGTCGCCGAGGCGATCGACCGGCACTCGCGACACGCGGCGATGGACTCCTCCGGCGCCGCGCACGCGGGGCTCCTCACCGGCGACGACCTCGCCGCGTGGCGCCCGTCGTGGGAGCCGACGACGTCGATGCCGTGGCGCGGCACGACGGTGCACAAGGCCGGCGCGTGGTCGCAGGGCCCCGCGATGCTCGAGGCGCTCGGCATCGTCGAGCCGCTCCTGCCCGAGCGGGCGGATGCCTTCACCGCCGACATCGTGCACGTCGCGGCCGAGGCGATGAAGCTCGCGCTCGCCGATCGCGACGCGTGGTTCGGCGACGGCGCCGACCTCGACGGGCTGCTCGATCCCGCCTACCTCGCCGAGCGCCGAGCCCTCATCGGCGACCGGGCCTCGCTCGAGCTGCGGCCCGGAGCGCTCCGCGGCGAGCCGCGCCTCGCGGCCGTGCGCGTCGCCGAGGAGGTGCCTCGCACGCCCCGCTCGGGCACGGGCGAGCCCACGCGCGGCGACACGTGCCACATCGACGTCGTCGACAGGGACGGCATGGTCATCTCGGCGACCCCGTCGGGCGGCTGGCTGCAGTCGAGCCCGACGATCGCCGAGCTCGGCTTCTGCCTCGGCACGCGCGCCCAGATGCTCTGGCTCGAGGAGGGCCTGCCCACGAGCCTCGCCCCGCGCATCCGCCCCCGCACGACCCTCTCCCCCACGATGCTCGTCGACGACGACGGCGCGGTCGCCGCGCTCGGCACGCCGGGCGGCGACCAGCAGGATCAGTGGCAGTTCGCGATGCTGCTCGGCATGCGCGTGCTCGGCCTCGACCCGCAAGCGGCGATCGATGCGCCCTCGTGGCACCTGACGCACCTGGTCTCGTCGTTCGAGCCGCGCGTGTGGGAGCCGGGCGGCCTGCACGTCGAGTCACGGCTCGGCGAGGCGGTCATCGACGACCTGCGCTCGCGCGGGCACGCGGTGACGGATGCGGGGCCCTGGTCGCTCGGTCGCCTCTCGTTCGCGTCGCACGAGCCGGACGGCACGATCCGCGCCGCCTCGAACGCGCGCGACGAGCAGGGCTACGCCGCGCTGCGCTGAGCGCTAGGCGAAGATCTCGGAGATCGCCTCGACCGTCGCGGCGTCGAGCCGGACCTCGCCGGCCGCCGCGTTCTGCGCGACCTGCTCGGGCTTCGTGGCGCCGGCGATGACGCTCGTGACGGCCTGCTGCGCGAGCAGCCACTGGAAGGTCACCTCGAGCATCGAGCGACCGGTGCCGCGCACGACCTCCTCGTAGCGCTCGAGGCGGGCCCAGTCGGCCTGCTCGAGCAGCTGGGGCTTGAGGCGCGTGAGGCGCGCGTCGGCGGGCGACGACTCCTGCGAGTACTTGCCCGTCAGGAGTCCGTTGGCGAGCGGGAAGTAGGGCAGGAAGCCGAGGCCGGCCTCGAGCACCGCGGGCAGCACGTCGCGCTCGACACCGCGCTCGACGAGCGAGTACTCGTCCTGCGCCGTCGAGAAGCCGTTGGGGGTCTCGACCGCGGCCGCCTCGCGGATCTGCTCGGCCGAGAGGTTGGAGTGGCCGTAGGCGCGGATCTTGCCCTCGGCGACGAGCTCGTCGAGCGCCTCGACCGTCTGCTCGATCGGCGTCACCGGGTCGGGCGTGTGCAGCTGGTAGAGGTCGATGTGCTCGACCTGCAGGCGGCGCAGCGATGCCTCGACGGCCTTGCGGATGTAGCCGCGCGCGCCCTTCGCGCCCCACTCCTCGGTGCCCTCGATCGCGAAGTCCTGGTGGCCCCACTTCGTCGCGAGCACGATCTTGTCGCGCGCGGCGCTGCCCGCCTTCGAGAGGGCGACGCCCATGAGCGACTCGGAGGTCGTGGCCGGGTTGCCGTAGATGTCGGCGGTGTCGAAGAGCGTAATGCCGTGGTCGATCGCGGCGTGGATGACGGCGTCGGTGCCCGCTTGGTCCTCGGTGCGGGTGCCCTTGCGGCCGAAGTTGTTGCAGCCGAGCCCGATGGGCGAGACCTCGATGCCGGAGTTGCCGAGAGTGCGCGTCATGCGCTCAAGCCTAGATCGCGCGCTCGGGCGATCCTGCACGGCTACCGAGCGGGCTTCGCCTTCCGCGCACCGGAGGCCTTCCGCGGCTTCGGCACCTGCGTGGCCGCGATCGTCTGCACCGTCTCGTGCAGCCAGTCGACGTCGTCGAGCCGATCGACCTCGACGATCCCGTAGGGCTTCGAGCCCGGGTACGCCTCGCCGCGCGCGAGCGGCTCGGTGAGCTCGGCCGCTTCCGGCACGAGCTTGAGCAGCAGCGTGTCGTCGCACACGAAGGCGAAGATGCGGTCGTCGCAGTAGAGGGCATGCTCGCCGAACATCGGCTGCAGGCGGATCGGCAGCGGGTCGAGGGCGGCGAGGATGCGCTCGAGCGTCTCTGGCCGGTTCGGCATGCGTCGATCATGGCACCAGCACGGCCGTCGCGTCAGAGCGGCTGCAGCACTCCGGAGCGCTCGATGACCTCGAGGGCGAGCGTCTTGTAGCCCTCCTCGTCGAAGAGCACGGTGATGCGGTCGCCGTCGTCGCTCACGACGCCGCCCTCGCCCCACGACTCGTGCCGCACGCGCTGGCCCACGGCCCAGTCCCCCGCCGTGTCGGACGACGCATCCGCCGACTCGCGCGCCTCCTCGATGCGCTCGGCCGAGCCCGAGCGGCACGTGTCGCACGCGCCGCACAGCTCGGGCAGCTCCTCGCCGAAGTAGCCGAGCAGGAACCGCCGCCGGCAGCCGCCCGTCTCGGCGTAGCCGCGCATCATCTCGACGCGCGAGCGGTCGACGCGGCGCCGCGCCTCGGCGATGCGAGCCGCCTCCTCGACCGCGGGCTTGACCGTGCCCTCCCGCCACACGAGGTCGCCGTCGTCGGTCGTCTCGACCGCCCCCGCTTGCTCGAGGAGGTTGACCGCCGAGGTGAGCCGGCTCGCGCCGACGTCGAGCCGCTCGCGCAGCCGCTCGGGCGGGACGGGCTGCTTCGCGCGCCGGACGCGCGAGGCGACCGCCGAGAGCATGTCGACATCGGCTCCGCCGCCCGTCCGGAAGCGGTGGACTCCGAAGTCCTCCTGCCGGTGGAAGAGCGCCGCGAGCGCGGGCTCGCCGTCGCGGCCGCCGCGGCCGATCTCCTGGTAGTACGAGTCGAGCGAGTCGGGCGGCGCGGCGTGCAGCACGAAGCGCACGTCGGCCTTGTCGATGCCCATGCCGAAGGCCGACGTCGCCGCCACGACCTCGGCGCTGCCGTCGCTGAAGGCGTCGTGCACGCGCTCGCGCTCGGCGCGCGACATCCCGGCGTGGTACGCCTCGGCGCGCACGCCGGCCTCGGCGAGCGCCTCCGCGTAGCGCTCGGCGTCCTTGCGCGTCGCGACGTAGATGAGCCCTGGCTTCGCCTCGGCGATCGCTCGCTCGACGATCGCGTCGCGCTTGGCGTCGTCGTCGCTGTGCCGCTGCACCTCGAGGAAGATGTTCGGGCGGTCGAAGCCGCGCACGACCTCGCGCGGGTCGCGCATGCGCAGCCGCTCGACGATCTCCTCGCGCACGGGCGGCGCGGCGGTCGCGGTGAGCGCGACGGTCGTCGGGTGCCCGAGCGCCTCGACGACGTGGCCGAGCCGGAGGTACTCGGGCCGGAAGTCATGGCCCCACGCCGAGACGCAGTGCGCCTCGTCGACGACGAGCAGTGACGGCCGCAGTTCGCGCAGCCGCTCGAGCACCTCGTCGCGCGCGAGCTGCTCGGGGGCGAGGAAGACGAACTCGGCGTCGCCCGCCTCGAGCTCCTCCCACGCCTCGCGATTCTCGCCGACGCGCTGCGAGGAGTTGACCGCGACCGCCGGATCGGCGCCCAGCTCCTCGAGCTGCTCGACCTGGTCGCGCTGCAGCGCGATGAGCGGCGAGACGACGACCGTGAGCCCGTCGAGGAGCTTCGCGGCGAGCTGGTAGATCGCCGACTTCCCGTGCCCCGTCGGCATCACGGCGAGCACGTCGTGCCCCTCGACCGCCGCTTCGACCGCTTCGCGCTGCCCGGGACGGAGCTCCTCCCAGCCGTACTCTCGGGCGGCGGCGAGGATGCGGTCGCCCACGCTCCCCCGGTCGGTACCGGCGGCTTGATCGGCGCGCGAGGAGCGGGGAGGCATGCGGTGATGCTAGATCGCGCGGCTGACCGCGCTCCTCAGCGTCAGAACGGCGGCGGCTCGGCGTCGGGCGCGGGCGACGGCCCCGGCGGACCGCGCCGCGGCAGCGGCTCGCCCCATCGCGCTCGCGGCGGCGGCAGCGCGGGCTCGAGCTCGTCGAACGTCGGCCCGACCGGTCGCGGCTCGTCGACGATCACCTCGCCGAGCGGGCTCGTCCACTCGACGACGCCGTGGTCGAGCTGCCGCATGCTCCAGCGCGAGGCGTGCTTGAGCATGTGGTCGCTGCGGCACAGCGCCGCGAGGTTGTCGATCGAGGTCGGGCCGCCCTGCGCCCACGCGATCGTGTGGTCGAGGTCGGCGCGACGCCCGCTGCACGCGCAGCCCGGCGCGCGGCACCCGCCGTCGCGAGCGCGGAGCCAGCGGACCTGCTCGGCGCTCGGCCGCCGCGAGTCGACCGTGACGGCGACGCCCGAGACCGGGTCGGTGAAGAGCCGCTCCCACACCGCGGCGCCGAGCGCGAGCCGCCTCGCGGTCTCGGGGTCGACGAGCACCCGGCCGTCGAGCGCCGCGGGGAACCGCAGCGCGGTCGGGTCGAGTGCCGGGTTGTCGTCGGGGCCGCCGGCGGCGACGAGCGTCGTCGCCGGGACGAGCACCGAGACGTGCGCCGTGAGGTTGTCGAGCCCGTGCACGCCGTCGGGCACGACGCCGCCCATGACCACCTCGCACAGCGCGTCGGCGCAGAACTGGTCGAACGTGCGCGGATCGTCCTTCGGCTTGCTCCGAGCGGCCTGCGAGAGCCGGTCGAGCATCGCCATGCCGCGCACGACCGGCACGCGCGCGATGAGGTCGCCCATGCCGTCGCCGACGTCGACGAACCGGACGCCGCGCTGCTCCCTCGCCGTGTCGTGGCGCTGCTGCAGCGGCTCGGTGAGCGCCGAGTCGACGATGCGCTTCGAGCGATCGCGCAGCCGGCCGGGCGAGGTGGTCTCGGCGAGCGCGACGAGCTGCCGCTCGACCCGACGCCGGTCGTCCTCGGGGGTGTCGCCGCTCGCGCGGAGGCCGCGCGTCTCGTCCTCGATCACGCGCAGGTGGGCGAGCGACATGCGGCCGGCGGCCGCGGACTCGTGGGCGACGGGCAGCTCGGTGACGGTGTGCCACGCGGCCTGCATGCGGGTCTCGACGCTCCGCCGCGAAAGGTGCAGGGCGACAGCGGCGATCGACGCGAGCTCGCGCACGGCCATCGCGGTGTCGCCCGGGCCGTCGAGGGCCCGTTGGACGTGCCGCGCCATGAGCGCTCGCCGCTCGCCCTCGATGCGAGCCGAGCGCAGCTCGATCGTGCGCATGCGGTGCGCGAACTCGTCGTCGTCGGCGAGGCGCGCGAGCTCCGGCGGCAGCGGCTCGTCGATGTGCGACAGCTCCCACGCGAGCATCGCGACGAGCTTGCCGCTGCGCACGAGCCCGAACGAGGCGCGCATCACGCGGAAGCCGCGGGCCTCCGCGTCGAGGTCCCTCAGCTCGAGCGCGAGCTCCTCGGCCGAGCGCCCGAGCGGATCGAGCACGACACCGGCCCGGATGAGAGCGATCACCGCGCGCGCATCGACGCCGGCGGCGGCGAGCGCGGCGGCATTGAAGACGCCCTCCTCGTGCTCCCTGCCCTCGTGCATGCGCGCATCCCATCACGGGCCACTGACATCGCCGCGCGCCTGTGGAGAACTCCTCCGGTTCAGCCAGCCCCGACGAGCCGCGGATCCTGCACGACGAGCCGCAGCCCGCGCTCGGCCCGCGTGAGCGGCACGGAGGCCGACGCCGCCCACTCGAGCAGCGCATCCGCCGTCTCCGCCTGCACGCCGGCGAGCGCGAGCGAGCGCACGAGCGCGCCCTTGCCCGCCTTGTTCCAGTGGTTGAGCGCCTTGCCCTCGGGCGAGACGATCTCGACGGGCTCGGCGCCCGGCACCGGCGCGAGCGCCGCGTACGCCTTCGAGCGCAGGTCGAGCGCGAAGCCCTCGATCGCATGGCCCGCGCCCGACCACAGGTCGCGCATCCGCTCGCCGGGTAGCTTCGAGTGCTCCGAGACCTTGTAGGCGGGGATGGGGTCGGATGCGCGCACGAAGCCGAGCAGGGCCGACTGGATGACGACGTGGTCGTCGACCCACGCGCGGGCGGCGGCGGGCAGCTCGGCGGCGCCGAGCGCGTCGTAGAGCACGCCCGTGTAGCGCTCGATCGCGGGCATCGTCGGCGCGCTGCGGACGGCCGCGTTGTCGGCCGCGGCGCGGGCCTTCGCAGGCGTCGAGGTGTCCTGCCCCTCGGCGACGAGGCGGTCGAGCGCGGCGAGCGCCCGGGAACGGCCGACGGCCAGCCCGGGGAATCCCAGACTGGCCGTCGAGAGCGGCGCTCCCGTCCCGCCTGCCGCCTTCGTCTCGCTGGGCGGCAGCAGGACGATCACGCGAGCTTGGCGTTCCGCGCGACGATCTCGACCCGGTCGTGGTCGACCGAGAGGAAGCCGTCCTCAGCGTCGACCGCGTGCACCGTGCCGGAGGCGTCGGTGACGCGCACCTGGCCCTCGGCGAGCACGGCGAGCACCGGCTCGTGACCCCGCAGGATGCCGATCTCGCCCTCGGTGGTGCGGGCGATGACCTGCGTGGCCTCGCCCGTCCACACCTCGGCCGCGGCCGACACGATGCTGACGGTCAGAGCCATCAGCCGTTCTCCTTCTGGATCTGCGCCCACTTGGCCTCGACGTCCGAGATCGCGCCGACGTTGAAGAACGCCTGCTCGGCCACGTGGTCGAACTCGCCCTTGGCGATCGCGTCGAACGACTCGATCGTCTCCTTGAGCGGCACCGTGGAGCCCTCGACACCGGTGAACTTCTTCGCCATGTAGGTGTTCTGCGAGAGGAACTGCTGGATGCGGCGCGCGCGGTTGACGACGATCTTGTCCTCTTCCGAGAGCTCGTCGACACCGAGGATCGCGATGATCTCCTGCAGCTCCTTGTTCTTCTGGAGGATCTGCTTGACCGTCGTCGCGACGCGGTAGTGGTCCTCGCCGAGGTAGCGGGGGTCGAGGATGCGGCTCGTCGACGTGAGCGGGTCGACGGCCGGGTAGAGGCCCTTCGACGCGATCTCGCGGCTGAGCTCCGTCGTCGCGTCGAGGTGCGCGAACGTCGTGGCCGGGGCCGGGTCGGTGTAGTCGTCGGCCGGCACGTAGATCGCCTGCAGCGAGGTGATCGAGTGACCGCGCGTCGAGGTGATGCGCTCCTGCAGGATGCCCATCTCGTCGGCGAGGTTCGGCTGGTAGCCGACGGCGCTCGGCATGCGGCCGAGCAGCGTCGAGACCTCGGAGCCGGCCTGCGTGAACCGGAAGATGTTGTCGATGAAGAGCAGCACGTCCTGGCCCTGCACGTCGCGGAAGTACTCCGCCATCGTGAGCGCCGAGAGGGCGACGCGGAGGCGCGTGCCCGGCGGCTCGTCCATCTGGCCGAAGACGAGGGCGGTCTTGTCGAAGACGCCCGCCTCCTCCATCTCGTGGATGAGGTCGTTGCCCTCACGGGTGCGCTCGCCGACGCCGGCGAACACCGAGACACCGCCGTGGTCCTGCGCGACGCGCTGGATCATCTCCTGGATGAGGACCGTCTTGCCGACGCCCGCGCCGCCGAAGAGGCCGATCTTGCCGCCCTGCACGTACGGGGTGAGGAGGTCGATGACCTTGATGCCGGTCTCGAACAGCTGCGTCTTCGACTCGAGCTGGTCGAACGAGGGCGCCTTGCGGTGGATCGACCAGCGCTCGGTGACCTCGAGCGTCTCGCCCTCGCCGAGGTTGAGCGGCTCGCCGATGACGTTGAAGACCTTGCCCTTCGTGACGTCGCCGACGGGCACGGTGATCGACTCGCCGGTGTCGCGCACCTCCTGGCCGCGGACGAGGCCGTCCGTCGGCTTGAGGGCGATGGCGCGCACGAGGTCCTCGCCGAGGTGCTGGGCGACCTCGAGCGTGATCTCCTGCGGCTCCGAGCCGTCCTGGAAGTCGACCGTCGTCTTGAGCGCGTTGTAGACCTCGGGGAGCGAGTCGTGCGGGAACTCGATGTCGACGACGGGCCCGGTCACTCGCGCGACGCGGCCGACGGCAGCCTGGCGCTGCTCGACGGGGGTGTCAGTGATGGTCATTGTGCTTGCCTTTCGTGGCTACTTCGCCGAGGCGAGGGCGTCCGCGCCGCCCACGATCTCGGAGATCTGCGTCGTGATCTCGGCCTGGCGCGCGTTGTTGCGCAGGCGGGTGTAGTCGATGATGAGCTTGTCGGCGTTGTCGGATGCCGACTTCATCGCCTTCTGCGTCGCGGCCTGCTTGGCGGCGGCCGATTGAAGCAGCGCGTTGAAGATGCGGCTCTCGACGTAGACGGGCAGGAGCGCGTCGAGCACGAGCGCGGGCTCGGGCTCGAACTGGTAGAGCGGGAAGTGCTCGGCCTTGTCGGCGCTCTCGGCCTCGACGATCTCGAGCGGCAGCAGCCGCACCGTCGTCGGGTCCTGCGTCATCATGCTGACGAAGCGGTTGTAGACGACGTGGATCTCGTCGACCTGCTCGGAGACGTAGGCCTCGAGCACCGCCTCGGCGATCTCCTGCGCGAGCTCGGGCGTGGGCACGTCCGACTCCCCCGTCCACTCCCGGATGTACGGGCGCTGGCGGAACTTGAAGTAGCCGACGGCCTTGCTGCCGACCAGGTAGTGGTCGACCTCCTTGCCCTCCGCCTCGAGCTTCGCCCGCAGCTCACCCGCCTCCTTGAGGATCTGCGAGTTGAACGCGCCGGCGAGGCCGCGGTCCGACGTGACGACGACGATCGCCGCGCGCTTGAGCTGCGCGCGCTCCACCGTGAGCGGGTGCGGCTCGTTCGAGAACGTGGCCACCGCGCTCACGGCGCGCGTCAGCGCCCGTGCGTACGGGTTCGACGCCTGCACGCGGGCGAGCGCCTTCTGGATCCGCGATGCAGCGATGAGCTCCATCGCCTTCGTGATCTTCTTGGTCGACTGCGCAGACTTGATCTTCTGCGTGTAGACCCGGAGCTGGGCTCCCATTCCGCCTCCTCAGCGAGCTCGCGTCAGCGACGGCCCTTGACGATCTGCTCCTGGTTGACGTCCTCGACCATCGGGTTGTTCGCCTCGGTGCCGGGGTCGGTGATGCTCGCGGCATCCTTGCCCTGCCAGTTGCGCGCGAACTCGTCGACCTCGGACTCGAGCGTCGCCAGCGTGGCGTCGTCGAGCACGTTCGTCTCGCGCAGCGTCGTGAGCGCCGTGCTCGTGCCGCGCAGGTGCTCGAGGAGCTCCGCCTCGAACTGCAGCACCTGGTTGACGGGCACCGCGTCGAACTTGCCGTTCGTGCCGGCCCAGATCGAGACGACCTGCTCCTCGACGGGGTACGGCGAGTACTGCGGCTGCTTCAGCAGCTCGGTCAGGCGCGCGCCGCGCTCGAGCTGACGGCGCGAGGCCGCGTCGAGGTCGGAGGCGAACATCGCGAACGCCTCGAGCGAGCGGTACTGGGCGAGCTCGAGCTTGAGCGTGCCGGAGACCTTCTTGATCGACTTGACCTGCGCGTCGCCGCCGACTCGCGAGACCGAGATGCCGACGTCGACCGCGGGACGCTGGTTGGCGTTGAACAGGTCGGACTGCAGGAAGATCTGGCCGTCGGTGATCGAGATCACGTTGGTCGGGATGTACGCCGAGACGTCGTTGGCCTTGGTCTCGATGATCGGGAGGCCCGTCATCGAACCGGCACCCAGCTCGTCCGAGAGCTTCGCGCAGCGCTCGAGGAGGCGCGAGTGCAGGTAGAAGACGTCACCGGGGTACGCCTCGCGGCCCGGCGGGCGGCGCAGGAGGAGCGACACGGCGCGGTAGGCCTCTGCCTGCTTCGACAGGTCGTCGAAGACGATCAGGACGTGCTTGCCCTCGTACATCCAGTGCTGGCCGATGGCCGAGCCCGAGTACGGCGCGAGGTACTTGAAGCCGGCCGGGTCGGAGGCCGGCGAGGCGACGATCGTCGTGTACTCCATCGCGCCGGCGTCCTCGAGGGCGCCGCGCACGGATGCGATGGTCGAGCCCTTCTGGCCGATCGCGACGTAGATGCAGCGGACCTGCTTGTTGACGTCGCCCGAGTCCCAGTTGGCCTTCTGGTTGATGATCGCGTCGATCGCCAGCGCCGTCTTGCCGGTCTGGCGGTCGCCGATGATGAGCTGGCGCTGGCCGCGGCCGATCGGGATCATGGCGTCGATCGCCTTGATGCCCGTCTGGAGCGGCTCGTGCACCGACTTGCGCTGCATGACACCGGGCGCCTGCAGCTCGAGGGCGCGGCGGCCGCTCGAGGCGATCTCGCCGAGGCCGTCGATCGGGTTGCCGAGCGGGTCGACGACGCGGCCGAGGTAGCCCTCGCCGACGGGGACGGAGAGGACCTCACCCGTGCGGGTGACCTCCATGCCCTCCTCGATGCCGTCGAACTCACCGAGGACGACGACGCCGATCTCGGTCTCGTCGAGGTTCTGGGCGAGGCCGAGCGTGCCGTCCGCGAAGCGGACGAGCTCGTTCGCCATGACGCCGGGGAGGCCCTCGACGTGCGCGATGCCGTCGGCCGCGTCGACGACGTGCCCGACCTCGGCGGTCGTCGAGGTCGACGCCTCGTAGGACGAGACGAAGTCGGCGAGGGCGCCCTTGATCTCGTCGGGGCTGATGGTGAGCTCTGACATGTGTCTTCCTGTTCGGGTTTCTTCGACCTAGCCGAGCGACAGGCGCAGGTCGGTGAGCTTGGAACGGACGGTGCCGTCGATGACGTCGTCGCCGATCGAGACGCGCAGGCCGCCGAGCACGGCCGGGTCGACCACTTGCTGCAGCTGCAGCGTGCGGCCGTACTGGCGCTCGAGACCGGCGCGGAGCCGGTCGAGCTGGGCGGGGTTGATCTCGCGAGCCGTGGTGACCGTCGCGAGCGAGCGGCCGGCCGCGGCGGCGACCTGCTTGGCGGCCGAGCGCAGGCGCTGGCCGATCCGGCGGCCGCGCGGAGCGCGCACGAGGTGGTCGAGGATCGCGAGCGTCGTCTCGCTCGCGCGGCCCGACAGCAGTCGGTGCACGAGCGCCGCCTTCTCGTCGGCCGAGCCCTGCAGGCCGCCGAGCGCGAGCTCGAGCTGCGCGTCGGAGGCGACGATGCGCTCGAAGGAGGCGATCTCGCCGACGACGTCGTCGCCGGTCGAGCGCACGGCGATCCGGACGGCCGCCTCGTCGATCGCGGCGAGCAGGTCGTCCGTCTCGGACCAGCGCTGGCGAGCGAGGTGCGCGACGATCGAGACCGCCGCTCCACCCAGCTGCCCGAGCACGCGCTGCGCGAGAGCGGCGCGCGAGTCGGGCGACGAGACCGCGTCGCCGAGCGAGGAGAGCACCTGCGGGCTGCGCTCGAGTGCGCGCGATGCCCGGAAGAGGTCTCGCGCGTCCTCGAGCCCCGCCTGCGGCTGGGCCAGGACGGCCTCGTCGATGCCGGCTCGCGCCTGGCTGGTCGCGCTGCCCACTAGCGGTTCGCTCCCTCGCGCTCGAGGTCGGCCAGGAAGCGCTCGACGATCGCCGCGGAGCGCGCGTCGTCCATCGACTCGCCGACGACCTTCTCGGACAGGTCGAGGGCGAGCGAGCCGACCTCGGTCTTGAGCGACGAGAACGCGGCCTGGCGCTCCGCCTCGATGCGCTGGTGCGCCTGGGCGGTGATGCGCTCGGCCTCCTCGTTGGCGCGAGCCTTGAGGTCGGCCTCGATGCGCGCGGCGTCGGCGCGAGCCTGGTCCTTGATGCGAGCGGCCTCGGCGCGAGCCTCGGCGAGCTGGGTGTTGTACGACTCGAGCGCCGCAGCCGCCTCGGCCTGCGCCTCCTCGGCCTTCTTGATGCCGCCCTCGATCGCCGCGGCGCGCTCGTCGAGCAGCGCCTGCACGCGAGGCAGGACGACCTTCCAGAAGACCAGCAGGAGGACGACGAAGATGACCGCCGACCAGATGATGTCGTACGGGGCCGGAAGCAGCGGGTTCTGAGCGGTCTCCCCCGCTTCTTCCGCGAGGAAGAGAGGAGTGGTGAGCATCAGGGCGTCAGACCATGAAGAAGAACGTGGCGATGCCGATGAACGCCAGTGCCTCGGTGAAGGCGATGCCGATGAACATGAGGACCGTCAGGCGGCCCTGGAGCTCGGGCTGGCGGGCGACGCCCTCGATCGTCTTGCCGACGACGATGCCGACGCCGATGGCGGGGCCGATGGCCGCGAGGCCGTAGCCGACGGTGCCGATGTTGCCGTTGATCTCGGCGAGGATGGTCGTGGCGTTGTCCACGGTCGTTCCTTTCGGTTGTCCGGAGGGTCCGGGGTCAGTGCTCTTCAGCCAGCGCGAGCTGGATGTAGACGGTGGTCAGGATGGCGAAGACGTAGGCCTGCAGCACCGCGACGAGGATCTCGAAGACGGTGAAGGCGAAGCCGAAGGCGAGGGTGCCCACGCCGAAGAGCGTGAAGAAGCCGCCGGCCGAGAAGAAGAAGAAGTGCGTCGCGGCGAAGAACAGCACGAGCAGCAGGTGGCCGACGAACAGGTTCATCATGAGTCGCAGCGTCAGCGTGACGGGGCGCAGGACGAAGGTCGAGACGAACTCGATCGGCGTCACGATGATGTAGAGCGGCCACGGCACGCCGGACGGGAAGAGCGAGTTCTTGAAGAACGCGCCGGGGTGCTTCTTGACGCCCGCGTAGATGAACGCGATGTACGAGACGATCGCGAGCACGAGGGGCACGCCGATCACCGAGGTGCCCGCGATGTTGAGGAACGGGATGATGCCCGTGATGTTCATCGCCAGGACCATGAAGAAGATCGTGGTGATGATCGGCAGGAAGCGCCGGCCGTCCTTCTCGCCGAGGAGGTCGTAGACGATGCCGTCGCGGACGAAGCCGAGGCCGAGCTCGATGATGCTCTGGCCGCGCGTCGGGATGAGCTTCATCTTCCGCGTGCCCAGCACGAAGATCAGGATGATCGCGAGCGCCGCCAGGATGCGGATGAGCATGATGCGGTTGATGCCGAAGATCGGCTCTTCGCTCCCGAGCCACGAGACCGTCGGCTCCATGAACAGGAAGACCTGCGGGAAGAACTCCGCGATCGACGGCGGGTGGAACGGCTCTGGCTCGTTGGCAGCGGAGGCCAGCATCGACAACACGGCGTTCAGCGTCTCTTCCTCAAGCTCGTGGCGCCTGGCGCCTTCTTGACGTCGGTGCGCCCCCTCGCGCAGACGCGCTCGATGACGAGCGGCGCAGTTGGGGGAACGTCAACGACTCTATCAGAGGGGATCGTGATGGCTCGACGTCCTGCGGCGCTCACGCGCGGGCGCCGGAGGCCGGTCGGCCCTGCGTCTCGTCGTCCGCAGCGCTGTCGATCACGGGCTGCCGGCTCGTCGCGATCACGACGCAGTCGATGACGAGCGATCCGATGACGGCGGCGACGAGCGCGCCGAAGGCGACGCCGCGGTGCAGCCAGTCCTGGTCGCCGAGCACGAAGACGAGCACGATGAACAGCACGAACTTCAGCAGCCAGCCGCCGAGCACGATCCCGAAGAAGGCCCCGGAGACCATCTGGCCCCTCGACGCCTTGAGCGCGAGCAGGATGCTGCCGGCGGTGAGCATGCAGAAGACGATCGCGAGCGCGGTGCCGACGAGCGCAGAGGCGAGGCCCGCGCCCTCGGCGAGCATCCAGCCGATGACGCCGCCGACGACGGCGACCGCGGCGGCGAGGATCGCGCCCCACACGAGGATGCGCTGCATGATCTGGGTGGTGGTCACCGGGAGTCCCCCTGGGAGTCGATGCTGGCGCTGGTCGGCTGGAGTCCGGTGCGGCGAGCGCGACGCTCGCGCATCACTCGCAGGAACGTGCGCCAGACCCTGCGACCGACGGGCGCGGCCGTGGCCAGGGCGCACACGATGAACCCGAGCACCATGATACCGACCGCCACCCACCACTGGACGATGAGGAAGAGCAGGCAGCCGATCGAGACGACGGCGGTCCACGAGTAGAAGATGAGCACCGCGCCGAGGTGCGAGTGGCCCATGTCGAGCAGGCGGTGGTGCAGGTGGCGCCGGTCGGCGGCGAACGGGCTGTTGCCGTTCGCGACCCGGCGGATGACCGCGAGGGCGAAGTCGGTCAGCGGCAGGAGCAGGATCGCGAGCGGCAGCAGCACGGGGATGAAGGCGGGCAGGATCTGGCTCCGGCCGCCCATCGTGCCGACGTCGATCTGGCCCGTGACGGCGATCGCGCTCGCCGCGGTCAGCAGGCCCAGCATGAGCGCGCCGCCGTCCCCCATGAACATCCGCGCCGGGTGCCAGTTGACGGGCAGGAACCCGACGCACACGCCGACGATGATCGAGGTGATGAGGCTCGCGAGCGAGAAGTACGCGTTCTGCTGCGCGAAGTTCTGGCTGATCATCCAGATGTAGCCGAAGAAGGCGGTCGAGCCGATGATCGTCGTGCCGGCGACGAGCCCGTCGAGGCCGTCGATGAAGTTCACGGCGTTCATGACGAGCACGATGATGAGCACGGTGAGCGAGATCGCCATCGTCGCCGAGGGCACGACGATGCCCGCGATCGGCAGGCTCACGATCTGCACGCCGAAGAGCGCGACGCTCGTCGCGACGAGGATCTGCGCGCCGAGCTTGAGCATCCAGTCGAGGTCGACGAGGTCGTCGAGCACGCCGATCGCGCAGATGGCGATCGCGCCGCCGAGGAGCGTCCACACCCGCACGGGTTCGTCGAACACCCCTGCGAACTCCGGCACGAGCGAGGCGACCGCGAGCGCGGCGATCACCCCGATGCACATCGCCGCGCCGCCGAGCCGCGGCGTCGGCCGCGAGTGCACGTCGCGCTCGCGCACCGGCGGGTGGATGCCGTGCTTGAGCGCGAGCCGCAGCACGATGCGGCTCGCGATGAACGTCACGACGGCCGCGACGGCGGCGATGAGCAGGAAGATCACGGCGTCACCCCGAGGCGAGCAGCTCGCCGATCGCGGCGGCGATCGTCGCGCGCGGCAGCACCCCCTGGCGGACGATGCGGGCCACTCCGTCGGTCGAGCAGTCGAGGATCGTCGAGCCGTTCTGCTCCCCCGGCGCGGCCGAGCCGCCGACGGCCCCGGCGTCGAGCACGAGCGCGACGCGGTCGCCGAGCATCTCGGCAGCGGCCGCCGCCTCGGTCGGCGCGGGCATGCCGTGCAGGTTCGCGCTCGAGACGGCGAGCGGGCCGGTCTCGCGCAGCAGGCCGATCGCGATCGGGTGGTCGGGCACGCGGATCGCGACCGTGCCGCCCGTGTCGCCGAGGTCCCACGTGAGCGAGGGCTGGGCGCGCAGGATCACCGTGAGCGGGCCGGGCCAGTGCGCGTCGAGCAGCGGCTCGAGCTCGGCCGGCACGCGCTCGGCGAGCGCCGCCGCCATGTGGCGGTCGGCGACGAGCACGGGCGGCGGGAAGCCGCGGTCGCGGCCCTTCGCGGCGAGCAGCCCGGCGACGGCCTCGTGCGAGAAGGCATCGGCCGCGATGCCGTAGACCGTGTCGGTCGGGATGACGATGCTGCGCCCCGCCGCGATGGCCGTGCGAGCCGCGCGGATGCCGTCGAGCAGGGAGGCGGGGTCGGAGCAGTCGTAGAGCGCGGGCACCAAGCCATGGTAGTTCGGCCCATGGCGGTTCGGCGGCGTCGGCCGCCGCCGCTACCGGATGGCGGCCGTCACCCGATCGCGACCGGCGAGGTCCGCGTGCGTGTGCGCGCGCGTGAAGCCCGCGTCGGCGAGCATCTCGCGGATCGCCTCCCCCTGGTGCTCGGCGTGCTCGAACGCGACGAGCCCGCCGGGCGCGAGGAGGTCGGCGGCGAGCGGCGCGAGGCTGCGGATGAGGTCGAGCCCGTCGGCGCCCGAGTAGAGCGCCGCGTGCGGGTCGAAGTGCCGCACCTCGTGGTCGAGGGGCACGGATGCGTCGGGCACGTAGGGCGGGTTGCTCACGAAGGCGGCGAGCGAGCCGGGCGAGACGCCGGCCG
Source organism: Agrococcus sp. TF02-05 (assembly GCF_017565345.1). Classification (NCBI taxonomy): domain Bacteria; kingdom Bacillati; phylum Actinomycetota; class Actinomycetes; order Micrococcales; family Microbacteriaceae; genus Agrococcus; species Agrococcus sp. TF02-05. The sequence goes on from NZ_JAGEKO010000013.1 coordinate 58,671, forward strand.
AGGCGAGCGCCTGGAGGTCGCGCGCGTCGGCGTGCAGCAGCGTCGCCTCCGGCGCGAGCTCGTCGAAGTTGCGGCGCGCCCACACGTAGGCGGCGGGGCTCCGCTCGACCGCGACGACGCGAGCGCCCGACTCGCGCGCGATCGCGATCGCGACGGCGCCGCTGCCGGTGCCGACGTCGAGCACGAGCGCCGACTCGGCGCGGCGGAGGTGCCGCAGCGCGACGTCGACGAGCAGCTCCGTCTCGGGCCGCGGCGTGAAGACGCCGGGGCCGACGCGCAGGTCGACGTGGCGGAACGGCGCGGTGCCGGTGATGTGCTGCAGCGGCTCGCGCGACTCGCGACGCGCGACCGCGCGCGCGAACCGCGCCAGCGCATCCGCCTCGAAGGCACGCCCCATCGCCATCTCGACGCGCAGCTCGCCGAAGGAGGAGCCGGACGCCCACGCGGCTAGCAGCTCGGCGTCGGGACCCTCGATGCCGACAGCGGAGAGCCGCGCGCGGGCGTCGCGCACGGCGTCGGAGACGGAGGAGGGCTGCACGCCATCACGGTAGCCCGAGCAGCCGTCGACGACGTGCGGGAATGCGCAGGGCGGTGCGAGCGGTTGCTCAGCGTGAGGCCGATACAGTGAGAACCCTGGCTTCCACCCGGTGAAAGGAACGCGAATGGCGCGCATCTTCGACGACATCACGGCAACGATCGGCGGCACTCCCCTCGTGCGGCTCGGCCGCACGAACGACACGCACGCGACCGTGCTCGTCAAGATGGAGTCCTTCAACCCCGCCGGCTCGGTCAAGGACCGCATCGGCCGCGCGATCATCGACGCCGCCGAGGCGTCGGGCGAGCTGCAGCCGGGCGGCACGATCGTCGAGGGCACGAGCGGCAACACGGGCATCGCGCTCGCGTTCGTCGGCGCGGCCCGCGGCTACCGCGTGATCCTCTCGATGCCTGAGACGATGTCGGTCGAGCGGCGCAACATACTGAAGGCCTACGGCGCCGAGCTCGTGCTCACGCCGGGCCCCGACGGCATGCGCGGCGCCGTCGAGCGCGCGCAGCAGATCGTCGCCGATACGCCCGGCGCGATCCTCGCCCGGCAGTTCGAGAACGAGGCGAACGTCAAGGTGCACCGCGAGACGACCGCCGAGGAGATCTGGGCCGACACCGACGGCGCCGTCGACGTGTTCGTCTCGGGCGTCGGCACGGGCGGCACGGTCACGGGCGCCGGCGGCCGGCTCAAGGAGCTCAAGCCCGAGCTCCACCTCGTCGCGGTCGAGCCCGCCGACTCGCCGCTGCTGACGAAGGGCCAGGCCGGCCCGCACAAGATCCAGGGCCTCGGCGCGAACTTCGTGCCCGCGCTGCTCGACACCGACGTCTACGACGAGGTGATCGACGTCGAGCTCGACGACGCCGTGCGCGTCGGCCGCGAGCTCGCCGCGAAGGACGGCATCTTCGCCGGCATCTCGTCGGGCGCGATCGTGTGGGCCGCGCTCGAGATCGCGCGCCGCCCCGAGTCGGCCGGCAAGACGATCGTCGCGGTCGTGTGCGACACCGGCGAGCGCTACCTCTCGATGCCGATCTTCGCCGACCTGGCCTGAGGAGCACGGTGGGCCTGCTCAACATCCGCGAGGACATCGAGAACGCGAAGCGGCACGACCCCGCCGCGCGCGGCGCGCTGACGATCGCGCTCACCTACTCGACCCTGCACGCGGTGTGGGCCCACCGCATCCACCACCGCCTCTGGCACGCCGGTGCGCGCTCGCTCGCGCGCGCCGGCAGCCAGCTCGCGCGCTTCATGACGGGCGTCGAGATCCACCCGGGCGCGCGGCTCGGGCGGCGCTTCTTCATCGACCACGGCATGGGCGTCGTGATCGGCGAGACGGCCGAGACCGGCGACGACGTCATGCTCTACCACGGCGTGACGCTCGGCGGCACGGCGAACGCCGCCGTCAAGCGCCACCCGACACTCGGGCACCGCGTGCTCGTCGGGGCGGGCGCGAAGATCCTCGGGCCGATCGCGCTCGGCGACGACGTCAAGGTAGGGGCGAACGCCGTCGTGCTGAAGGATGCGCCCTCGGGCGTCACGCTCGTCGGCGTGCCCGCGAAGCCGGTCGGCGGCACGTCGCCCGCCGAGCTGCCGCACATCGAGTACTCGATCTAGCCGCCACCCCCTGGCGACTGGCGCCTCCGGTGCCTGAGTGGCGCCTCCCGTCCCTGAGTGGCGCCTCCGGTGCCTGAGTGGCGCCTTCCGTGCCTGAGTGGCGCCTCCGGTGCCTGAGTGGCGCCTCCGGTGCCTGAGTGGCGCCTCCGGTGCCTGAGTGGCGGCTCCGGTGCCTGAGTGGCGACGCCCCAGATTGTCCGCCACTCACGTGCACGAAGCGCCACTCACCTGCGCAAGGCGCCACTCACCTGCCGGAGGCGCCACTGACCTCCGGCAGGCGCCACTCACGTGCGGGCGGCGCCGGTCGGCGGGTCGGTCGGGGCGGATGCGGTGGGCTCGGCGGGCTCCGGACGCTCCGTGAGCGCGAGGCCCGCGACCGCGATGAGGATGCCGGCGAGGAAGAGCAGCATGAGCGGGTTCCAGGGCTGCGCTCCGGTCGCGAGCGCCCAGATCACCGTGAGCGCGCCGCCCACGCCCGTCCAGACCGCGTAGCCGGTCGCGAGCGGGATCGACTGCACCGCCCGCTCGAGCCCGATGAAGCTCAGCACGGCCGCGATCGCGAACACGACCGTCGGCACGGGCTGCGAGAAGCCCTCCGACTGCCCGAGCGCGGTCGCCCAGACGGCCTCGAGCACGGCGCTCGCGAGCAGCACGGCCCACGCGGTCCCGCGGCGCATCTCAGCTCACCAGCTTCAGGCCGACGAGGCAGCCGACGAGCAGCACGAGCAGGAGCGAGCGCACGAGCGTGAGCCGCTCCTTGCCGCGCGCGACCTGCAGGACCACGGTCGCGACCGCTCCCACGCCGACCCATACGGCATACGCCGTGCCGGTCGGGATCTCGAGCATCGCCCACGCGAGCCCGCCCATCGACGCCGCCATCGCGACGACGAACAGCACGGTGGGCCGCCACTTGCGGAAGCCCTTCGACGACTGCATGGCAGCCGCCCAGACGGCCTCGAGGAGGCCGGAGGCGATCAGGATCACCCAAGACATGACGAGTCCCTACTGGCCGTCTTGTCGCGCTGCGGGTACGGCTCCCTCGTCCGCGGATCCGGCGTCGGATCCAGTCCCCAGGGTAGCGGGCCTCAGCCCGGCTGGTCGGCGGCGAGCGACGCGTGCGCCCGCCAGGTCGCGAGCACGAGCCCGACGACGAGCACGATCGCGGCGAGCACGGCGAGCACCGCCCACTCCTCGACGCCCGCGGCGAAGGCTGCGACGAGCGCGCCGAGGGCCGCGACCGCCGAGACCGAGCCGGCGAGCCACGTGAGCGGCGTCGCGGCGCGGTGCGCGCCCCGGTAGGTGAACGCATCCGCCCGCAGCCGCTTGCCCGGCAGCCCGAGCGCACCTGTGCGCGGCACGCGGCCGAGGCCGATCGCGTGCACGACGATCGCGATGGCGATCGCGCCGAGCGCGAGCAGCACCGAGCCTGCGGCCATGAGCGCGACTTCCATGCCCCGATCCTGGCACGTCAGTCCGCGGGCGCCCGCCCCCAGGTGATCGCGTCGCGCACGGCGTCGGGGGCGGATGCGTGCAGCTCGGCATCCGGGAGCGCACCGAGGGCGTCGTTGACGGTCGAGAACGCGATGCGCGCGGCGATGTAGGCGGTGAGCGCCACGATCGTGCGGTCGTCGAGGCCGACGTCGCGGAGCGCGGCGACGTCGCCCGCGGTCGTGCTGTTCGGGTCGCGCGCGAGCCGGCGCGCCCACGCGGCGATCGTGCGCTCCGACACGTCGAGCGCGGTGCCGCCGGCCGCCTCCTCGCCGCGCAGCACCGCCGCGGCCGTGTCGGGATCGGTCGCGCGCGCGAGCCTGCCGCCCCACGCGAACGAGCAGTAGGAGTCGCGCAGCGCTCCCGCGAGCGCGCTCACCACGACGCCCTTGAGCCGGAAGCCGAGCCCCGCCGCCTGGGCCGAGGCCGTCGCGAATGCCGTCCACGCGTCGTGCACCTCGGGCGCGTGCGCCCACACGCGCGTGAGGTTCATGACGTAGCCGTCGCCCTCGAGGTCGTCGCCGTACATCGCCTCGACGGCCGCGCTCGGCGCCGGCTCCCCCACGAATGCCGCCATGCCGCCTCCTCGCTCGGCGCCAGCGTAGGACGCGGCGGATGCGTCGTCCATGCCCCGAGCGCGCGTCGACAGGGACGCGTCGAGCACGACGTCGCGGTCGGCGAGCACCGCTCCCTCGAGGCGCCGCAGGAAGTCGGCGTCGATCTGCTCGACGAGCTCGCGCGGCGGCCGGCCGTCGCGCACCCCGCGCGCCCACGCCTCGCGGTCGTAGGAGAGCACGAGGGCGCCGGCGGCCTCGAGTCCGCGCGCGATCGTCGTCTTGCCCGCGCAGACCGGGCCGCACAGCAGCGTGACGAGCGCCATGCGCGCGAGCCTAGCCGCGCGCTCGCCGGCGGGAGCGGCTCAGGCGCGCAGTGCGCGCTCGGCGCGCCGGTCGGGACGCACCGCGAACCATGCGGCGGGTCCGACGACGGGCAGCGCGAGGATCACGAGCACCCAGATCGCTGCCTCGGTGCCGCGCACGTCCTTGGCCCGCACGAGCTGCGCCATCGCGACGACCGCGAGGCTCGCGACGAGGACGATCGCGATCGTCCAGATCACGTCGTAGCCGGCGGGGAGGAGCGGGTTCGCGGCGGCGATGATCATGCCGCGACGCTATCAGCCGCTCTCTCCCGCCGACGCGGTCCACGGTCGCTGTCAGCGCAGGTCGACCCTGATGACCGAGCCGCCGCCGGCCGAGATGGAGTCGACCGTCACGTACGCCGAGCGCCCCTGCACCGCGACGCCGTAGGGCGCCGAGAGCCCGTCGACGACCGCTGCGTGCTGCGAGCCGCCGGGCGTGATCCGGCGGAGCGAGCCGACGTGCACGCCGTCGAGGTAGTTCGTGTCGTCGAGCTGCACGGCGTAGAGCGTGCGGCCCTTCCACGCGAGGCTCGTGACGAGCGTGAGTCCCGTCGCGTAGGCCGAGACCTCGCCGTCGCGCGTCACGCGCCAGATGGTCGAGCCGCCGTCGGGGAACGGGAAGCCCGTGAGCTGCGACACGTAGTAGGCGCCGTCGGGCCCGATCGCGACATCGGTCGGCACGGCTTGCGGCGCGATCTCTCCGGGCCCGAAGGGGTTCGGCACCGGTGCGCCGTTCGGGAAGACCGCGAGCACGCGCTCGCCGCCGCGCCCGACGCGCAGGAGCGCGTTGCCGCCCGCGTCGGCGACGGCCCAACGGCCGTGCCCGAGCGCGGCGAGGCCGACCGCGTTGCTGTCGGGCGGCTGGTTGCCGTCCGGGTTGTTCGCGACCTCGAACGCGTTGATGTCGGCCACGAGGTCGAGGTCGTCGCCCTCGAGCGAGCCCCACCGCATCCGCTCCGAGCGCAGCGTGCCGAAGGCCTGGTACTGCTCCGGCAGGTCGGCGCGGAAGCTCGCGGCGCCCGCGAGCCCGCCGATGAGCACGTCGATGCGGTTGCCGCGGACGGCGACGTCGGATGCGCCGATCACCTCGCCCTGGAACGTCATGGTGGGCAGGTCGGTCACGACCCGCCGCTGGCCGTGCCGGCGCACCTCGGTCACGGCGCCCTCGAGCCCGCAGACCTGGAAGCCGGCGTCGGCGCCGGGGATGGGCTCGCACGCCTCGGCGACGCCCGCTTCAGCGACGTAGAGGCGGTTGCCGTGCCCGACGGTGAGCTGCCGGGGATTGTCGAGGCCGGTGGCGACGGTGACGACGCCGCCGTGCTGACCACCGCCGTGGCCGCCGCCGCGATGGTCGTCGCCGGCGAGCGCGGGTGGACCGCTCGCGGCGATCAAGCTGAGGCCGAGGGCCGCGGCGGCGATTGCCGCTGCCGCGGTCGAACGGAGCTTTCGAGACATGGGACGCTCCTCACCTAACCGGTGGTGCGGCGGCGGGAGTGCCGCCGCGCACCAGGGTGCGCCTCGCGAGGCGCACCGACAAGCCCCCGGTTTCGGCTAGCGCACGCGCGCTCGCGCGACCGGCGACGCCGCGAGTCCGGCTGCCGCGACCGCGAACCCCGCGCACACGACGACGAGCGCCTCGCCGACGCCGATCGCGTCGCCCACGACGCCCGCGAGCGGCGCGGCGACGACGATCATCGCCCGGTTCACCGTGCGCATCGTCGCGTTCATGCGCGCCTGCATCGCGTCGGGTGTCGCGCGCTGCCGCAGCGCCATCTCGCTCGGGTTGCTCGCGCCCATCGCGACACCCGCGATCGCGAGCCCGACGAGAGCGACCGAGAGGGCCGCCGGCTGCGGGAGCGGGGCGAGGCCCGCCGCCGCGACGAGCGCCCACGCGACGGGCATGGTCGCGAACTCGGCGAGGATGACGCGCACCTCGCCGCTCCGCCCTGCGAGCACGCCCGAGAGCGCCGTACCCGCGAGCGTCGCCCCGCCGAGCACGCCGAGCGCGAGGCCGAGCCCCGCGGGCCCGGCGTCGAGCTCGAGCAGCACGAGCGGCACGAGCAGCGTCATCGCGGCGCCGTTGCACAGGAACCACACGTGCGTCCAGCGGGCGAAGGGACCGAGCAGCGGATGCCGGTGCACGAAGCGCAAGCCGCGCGCGATCGAGCGCCCCACGCGGCGCGGCCGCCGGCCGACCGGCTCGTCGACCGGCATCGTCGAGAGCACGAGCGCCGAGCCGAGGTGCGCCGCTGCGGCGGCGAGCAGCGAGGCCGGTCCGCCGAGCCACGCGATGATCCCGCCGGAGACAGCGGGACCGGCCGACTGCGCGGCGTTCGAGCCCGCGTCGAGCCGCCGGTGGGCGGGCAGCAGCAGCTCGCGGCCGACGAGCCGCGGCACGAACGCCTGCGAGGCGGCGTCGTTCACGAGGCTCGCCGCGCCGACCAGCACCACCGCCACGAGCAGCGCGGGCAGCGTCCCCGCACCCGCGAGCCACGCGAGGCCGAGCGCGGCGAGCACCGCCGCGCGCGCGAGGTCGCTCGCGAGCATGACCGTGCGGCGGCGCCAGCCCTCGACGATCGCGCCGACGAGCAGGCCGAGCACGACGTAGGGCAGCCAGCGCGCTGACGCGAGCCAGCCGACCTCGGTCGCTCCCCCGCCGAGGTCGAGCACGACGAGCGTCTGCAGCGCGATGATCGCGAGCCCGAGGCCCGTCTCGGTCGCGACCTCGGCGCTCCAGAAGCGCCAGAATCCCGCGCCGAGCGATCGTCGCGCGGTCATGCCGGCGACGCTAGCAGCGGCGCGTCAGTCGTCGCCGCCGAGGGCCGCGAGCCGCGCCTCCTCGTCGGCCGCGATGCACGAGTCGATGACCGGCTGCAGCGCGCCGTCCATGACCGAGTCGAGATTGTAGGCCTTGAAGCCCGTGCGGTGGTCGGCGATGCGGTTCTCGGGGAAGTTGTAGGTGCGGATGCGCTCCGAGCGGTCCATGCCGCGGATCTGCGAGCGGCGCGCGTCGGACGCGGCCGCGTCGAGCTCCTCCTGCTGCTTGGCGAGCAGGCGCGCGCGCAGCACGCGCATCGCCGCCTCGCGGTTCTGCAGCTGGCTCTTCTCGTTCTGCATGGACACGACGATGCCGGTCGGCACGTGCGTGATGCGCACCGCGGAGTCGGTCGTGTTGACCGACTGGCCGCCGGGGCCCGAGGAGCGGAAGACGTCGATCTTCAGGTCGTTCTGGTCGATCTGCACCTCCTCCGGCTCGTCGACCTCGGGGAAGACGAGCACGCCGGTCGTGGAGGTGTGGATGCGTCCCTGCGTCTCGGTCGCGGGCACGCGCTGCACGCGGTGCACGCCGCCCTCGTACTTGAGCGACGCCCAGACGCCCTCGGCGGGGTCGTTCGACGAGCCCTTGATCGCGATCTGCACGTCCTTGAAGCCGCCCATGTCGGAGGGCGTCGACTCGAGCATCTCGACCTTCCAGCCGCGGCTCGTCGCGTAGTGCGAGTACATGCGCACGAGATCGGCCGCGAACAGCGCCGACTCCTCGCCGCCCTCGCCGCCCTTGACCTCCATGATCACGTCGCGGCCGTCGTCGGGGTCGCGCGGGATGAGCAGGCGCCGCAAGCGCTCCTCCGCCTCGTGCGCGGCCTCCTCGAGCGCCGGCACCTCCTCGGCGAACGCCTCGTCCTCGCGAGCGAGCTCGCGCGCGGCCTCGAGGTCGTCGACGCCCGCGCGCCACCGCTCGTGCGCCGCCTTGATCTGGCTGAGCTCGGCGTAGCGCCGGTTCACCCGGCGCGCACGACCGGCATCGGCGTGCAGCGCCGGGTCGGCGAGCTGCGACTCGAGGTCGGCGTGCTCGGCGAGGAGGCCGGAGACCGACTCGAACACCTCAGTCCTTGTCGTGCTGGCCGGGCACCGACTTCGAGACCTTCATGAGGAACTCGACGTTCGACTGCGTCTCCTTGAGCTGCTTGAGCACGAGCTCGAGCGCCTGCTGGGTCTCGAGGCCCGCGAGCGCGCGGCGCAGCTTCCACATGACCTTCGTCTCCTCGACGCCCATGAGCATCTCCTCGCGGCGCGTGCCGGAGGCGTTGACGTCGACGGCGGGGAAGATCCGCTTGTCGGCCATGTTGCGCGAGAGGCGCAGCTCCATGTTGCCGGTGCCCTTGAACTCCTCGAAGATCACCTCGTCCATCTTCGAGCCCGTCTCGACGAGCGCGGTCGCGAGGATCGTGAGCGAGCCGCCGTGCTCGATGTTGCGCGCGGCGCCGAAGAACTTCTTCGGCGGGTAGAGCGCGCTCGAGTCGACGCCGCCCGAGAGGATGCGGCCCGAGGGCGGGGCGGAGAGGTTGTAGGCGCGACCGAGGCGCGTGATGCCGTCGAGCAGCACGACGACGTCGTGGCCGAGCTCCACGAGCCGCTTCGCGCGCTCGATCGCGAGCTCCGCGACGATCGTGTGGTCCTCGGCGGGCCGGTCGAAGGTCGACGCGATGACCTCGCCCTTGACGGTGCGCTGGAAGTCGGTGACCTCCTCGGGGCGCTCGTCGACGAGCACGATCATGAGGTGCACCTCGGGGTTGTTCTCGGCGATCGCGTTCGCGATGGCCTGCATCACGAGGGTCTTGCCCGCCTTGGGCGGCGAGACGATGAGGCCGCGCTGGCCCTTGCCGATCGGCGAGACGAGGTCGATGACGCGCGTCGAGAGCTTGTTCTGCGTCGTCTCGAGGCGCAGGCGCTCCTGCGGGTAGAGCGGCGTGAGCTTCGAGAACTCGACGCGGTTCAGCGCGTCCTCGCTCGACATGCCGTTGACCGAGTCGACGCGCACGAGCGCGTTGAACTTCTGGCGGCTCGAGTGCTGCTCGCCCTCGCGCGGCTGCTTGATGGCGCCGACGACCGCGTCGCCCTTGCGCAGCCCGTGCTTCTTGACCTGCGCGAGCGAGACGTAGACGTCGTTCTGGCCCGGGAGGTAGCCCGAGGTACGCACGAACGCGTAGTTGTCGAGCACGTCGAGGATGCCGGCGACGGGCAGGAGCACGTCGTCCTCGCGGATCTCCGGCTCGGCGTCCTGGCCCTGCGTGCGCTGGCGGTCGCGGCCGCGGCCGCGGCCTCGGCGCGAGCCCTCCTCCTGCTGCTGCTGCTGGCCGCGATCGCCGTTCTGGCCCTTCTGGCCGCGGCCGCGGCCGCGGCGCGACGACTCGTCGTCGTCGTCCGAGTCCTGCTCGTCCTGCTGCTGCGAGCCCTTGCCGCGCGAGCGGCGACGACGCGAGGTGCCCTCGCGCTGCTCGCCGTCCCGACCGCCCTGCTCGCCGTCGCGACCGCCCTGCTGCTCGTCGGCGTCGGATGCGTCGGCGGCCGTGCCGCTCTCGGCATCGGCGGCGGGGGCGGCCGGCTCGGCGTCGCCCGCGGGCGCATCGGCCTGCTCGGCGGCCGGCTCGGCGGCGGCCTTGCGCGAGCGGCTCGCGCGCGGCG
>NZ_JAGEKO010000014.1:0-75398 GCF_017565345.1 Agrococcus sp. TF02-05
TCTCGCTCGAGGGCATCCGCCGCATCCTCGAGATGAGCGACGAGAACCGCGAGCTGCGCGGCGACGTGCGCGCGCTCGAGTCGGCACTGGCGGATGCGGTGCGTCGCCTCGGGCAAGCGGGCATCGTCGCGCCCCAGAACCACTTCCGGCCGCTGCCGTGGCACGCGCGCTGGGACACCGCGCGCTCGCTCATCAACCGGGCGCTCGGCTCCGACTACCCCGGGACGCTCGTCGTGCGGCGCGAGCTCGCCGCCGGCGGCTACCGCGGCGACGTGCTGTTCGAGAACCTCGAGCTGCTGCGCACGGTCGAGGCGCGCGGCGGCCGCATCGAGTGGGCGAAGGACCTCTTCGTCGAGCGCCGCCCGCCGACGGCCGCGCACTTCCGGTCGCAGCGCATCCGCCAGGCGTACGACTCGTTCGCGCAGCCGGCGCGGCTCGCAGCGGAGCTCGCGCTGCTGCCGGCACTGCTGCTGCAGGCGCGACGCCCGCGCGGCTACCTGCTGTGGGCTGCGGTCGCAGTCGCCGTCGCCGAGCGCGGCCGCCGCATCGACGGCGGTCGGCACAGCTACCCGCGCACCAACGCGCTGTGGGCACCCGCGTGGGTCGCGGAGCGCGCCGTCACCGCGTGGCTCGCGCTCGGCTGGCGGGTGCTCGGCGGTGTGCCGTACGCCGGCGGCCGCTTGCGCGTCGCCGCGTCGTCGCGGCGGGCGCTGCGGCACGACGCTCACCGCAGCTAGCGCGGGACGCTCGACGCGCTTCCAGCCCGCGGGAGCGCGCTTGGCGTACCCTCGTAGGCGGTGTGCCGGGAAGCCTGGTCGGCGTGCCGCCGGGCACGAGGCTCGGTGGCGTCGAGAGGAGCCCCGTGGAGCCCACCCGCACCCCGACCGGCGCGCGGCGCGCGCGCCTCGCGCAAGCGCTGCGACTCGAGACGACGAGCGGTGTGCTGCTGCTGGTCGCCGCTGCCGCCGCACTCGTCTGGGCGAACTCGCCGTGGCGCGAGTCGTACGCATCCCTCATGGAGCTGCGCGTCGGCCCTGCTGCGCTGCACCTCGACCTGAGCGTCGCCGCGTGGGCGGCGGATGGGCTGCTCGCCGTCTTCTTCTACGTCGTCGGCGTCGAGCTCAAGCACGAGATCGTCGCGGGGAGCCTCCGCGATCCCAAGCGCGCGGCCGTGCCCGTGCTGGCCGCGATCGGCGGCATGGCGCTGCCGGCGGCCGTCTACGTCGGCATCGTCCTGGCTGCCGGCGACCCCGCGGCGCTCAGCGGCTGGGCGATTCCCGCCGCGACCGACATCGCGTTCGCGCTCGCGGTGCTCGCGATCTTCGGTCGCGGGCTGCCGGTCGGCCTGCGCACCTTCCTGCTGACGCTCGCGGTGGTCGACGACCTGCTCGCGATCGTCGTGATCGCCGTCTTCTACACCGCGGCCGTGCAGCTGTTCGCGCTGCTCGGCGCGGCCCTCGCCGTCACGGCGTTCGCGCTGCTCGTGCGCAGCCGGTTCGACTCGCCGTGGGTGCTGATCCCCATCGGGCTCGTGGCGTGGTGGCTCATGCATGAGTCGGGCGTGCACGCCACGATCGCGGGCGTGCTGCTCGGCGCGACCGTGCCGGCGGAGCGCCTCTACGGCGAGCGCGATCCCCGCACGCACCAGCACGAGGCGGCGGTGCGGCCGTGGTCGACGGCGATCGCGCTGCCCGTCTTCGCCTTCTGCTCCGCCGGCGTCTCGATCGCCGGCGGAGGCGGCATCGCGGAGCTCGCGGCGCAGCCGGTGCTGCTCGCGGTCGCTGCCGGGCTCGTCGTCGGCAAGCTGCTCGGCGTGCTCGGCGTCACCGCGCTCGTGACCCGCGTGACGCCGCTGCGGCTGCCCGACGGCATCGGCATCCGCGACCTGCTGCCCGTCGCCCTGCTCACTGGCATCGGCTTCACCGTCTCGCTGCTCATCACCGAGCTGTCCTTCGACGACGCCGGCCGCACCGACGCGGCGAAGCTCGCCGTGCTCGTCGGCTCCGGCATCGCGGCGCTGCTCGCCGCGCCGCTCCTGCGCTGGGATGCGCGCCGCGCGCGCAGCGCAGACGAGAACCGCGACGGCGTGCCCGACGCGCGGCAGGCGCGCATCGGCGACTGAGCCGGTCGGTCAGCGAGCGGCGCCCGCCGCCTCCTGCCGTCGCACGATCTCGGCGATCCAGGTCGGCGCGAACGGCGACGTGCAGTTCGGCGGCGTCGGGTAGTCCTTCAGCACCTCGAGCCGCTCGCCGATCGCGAGCGCCCGCGCGCGGTGCTCCGGATGCGCGATGCCGATCTGCGCGAGCGTCGTGTTCATCTCCCACTGCAGCCGGTCGGGCGCATCCCGCATCTCCGCCTCGATCGCGTCGAGCAGCCCGTCGAGGTCGAGACCGTCGCGGCGCTTGACGACCCGGTCGCTCGTCAGTGCCCAGCCCGCGCTCGCGACCACCGCATCCGGGTCGTCGAGCCACGCGAGTCGCAGCGGCTCGGCCTCCGGATGCTTCTTCACGACGTAGTTCACGAGCCAGTCGTGCACCTTGCGGGCGCGCGCCTCGCGCAGCATGCGGTCGAGCTCGTCGCGCGAGAACGACTTCGGGCGGCAGATGAGCAGCGCGAGGAGCCGCGCGGCGGTGTCGTCCGTCGCCCACAGCTCGAGCGCGAGCTCGTGCTGCGTCTTCAGCCGCTTCGCGATCGCCCGCAGCTTCGACAGGTTGACGCCGTGGTCGTCGCCGTGGCGCTCGTTGACCTCGCGCATGCGCGGGTCGTCGAGGGCGGCGAGCTCGGCGAGCAGCTCGGGGACGGTGTCGGTCATCGGGGCTCCTCCGCGGACAGCCTAGGACGGATGCGCGGATGCCTCGCGGGCGGTTCCGACTCGAAGGACGACCAACGGCGGCCTCAGCGGTTGCGCTCCGACTGGTGGTCGGCGCCGGCGCCACCGACCTCTTCGGGCAGCTCGTCGATCGGCACGAGCACGATGTCCTGGATCTTCCAGTCGAGGTCGATGCAGCCGTCGCGCGCGTCGAGCAGCTGCTGCATCGTCGGGTGCATGCCGTGCCGGGGCACGACGAACGACTCGACGTGGAACACGTGCCCCTGGTCGCGCACGCGCGAGCCGGCCTCCGCGACCCACGGGAGCCCGCGCAGGTAGTCGTCGATCTCGGCGGCATCGGGATGCGGCTTCCCGTCGTCGAAGGTCGTCGCGCGGGTATCCATCAGGTCGGTGATCGCCGCCTTCATGTTCTTCACGCCGTCCCAGAGGATGCTCACCGAGATGAAGAGGGCGGCCGCCGAGTCGGCCCACCAGAGCCCGAGCCCGATGCCCGCGACGCCGACGATCGAGCCGGCCGCGGTCATCCAGTCGGCCTTGTTCATGTCGGCGTCGGCGTAGAGCACCTTGTCGTGCAGCTCCTCGGCGAGCTGCATCTTCACCTTGCCGAACCAGATCGGCAGCGGGATGGTGAGCGCCATCACGCCCATCATGAGCCAGCCGAGCCAGAGCTGCTGCCCGAAGATCACGACCGTGCCGATCGGCGGGTGCTCCGCCATGAGCAGTCCCGAGACCGAGTCGTAGATGAGGAAGCCGCCCATCGCGAAGAGCGCGACACCGGCGACGAGGTGCGCGACCCCGACCGAGCGGTGGAAGCCGTAGGGGTACTTCCTCGTCGGCGTCTTGTTGACGAGCCGCACGGCGAGCAGGAAGGCGAACGGCGGCGCGAGCGAGAGGAGGTCCTCGATCCAGGCGGCCTTCATCGCCTGCGAGCCGCCCATCACGAGGCCGACGGCGGTGATGGCGACGGCGAGGAAGCCGATCGTCGCCCACTCGATGCGGATGGCGCGCTGGAGCGCCCGCTGCTGCCGCTCGGGCAGCTCGGTGCGACCGAAGCGATCGGTGCGAGCCTTCATGCGCCCGTCTCCTCGTGCAGGAACGTCTCGAGCTCGACGAGGAACGCGTTCTCGCCCATCGGCACGATCATGACGTGCTGCTCGGTGCTGCCGTCGGCGGTCTGCGCCTCGACGTAGGGCCGCGTGGTCGCGCCGTGCTCGGCCCACGGGGTGTCGTGCAGGAAGCCGCCGATCACGAGGTCGAGCTCGCCCTGCTCGAGCGCGTCGAGCAGCTCGGCCTCGCTCCCCGTCGTCCAGGCGATGTCGGCGTCGAGCCGCTCGGCGAACTCCTCGACCAGCGCGGGCTCCGAGCCGGTGGGCTCGTCGACGCCGTCGAGCTCGACGTAGGGGCGGTGCTCCGTTGCACCGACGCGCAGCACATCCCCCCGCACCCGCTCGAGCGTGCCCTCCGGATCGTTCGGGTACTGGATGCCGCACCCGGTCAGCGCGACCGCCGCGACCGCCGCGCTCGCGAGCGCCAACCGGATCCTCACCATGATCCGGACAGTAGCCCCGCAGTCGTAAAGCATGCTGGGGCGGGCGCACCTACCGCCGACGACGCAGCGCCCGCACTCCGGCCGCCGCACCGAGCCCGACGAGCACCCACGGCCCGGCGACGAGGATCGGGTCGATCCACTGGTGGTTGACGTCGGCGCGCTTCCGTCCGACGCGCGCCGTGAGCCCGTGCCGCAGCTCGCTCACGACGCCGGTCTCGGTGATGGGGTTGTCGGGGCGCAGGGTCGCGAGCGAGCGCACGTGCGCGCCCCACGCATCCACTCGGTCGCCCGCGATGAGGAGCAGCCAGTGGGCCGCGCGGCCCTCGCTGAAGCGGTCGTAGGCGAAGCGCCGGATGGCGCCCGAGACGCCGTGCAGCGGCGCGGAGGTGCCGAACACCGGCGGGAGCATGCCGTGCTCGATCGAGCGCTCGCGCGGCTGGTCGCCCTCCGGCTGCCGCTCGGGGAAGTCCCAATGGGCGCCGGTCGCGCCCGGGTCGAAGCGCTCGCGCGGCACCGAGGGCCGATCGGCGGGGTCGAGGTCGACGCCCCAGCCGGGGATGCGGGCGCGCAGCTCCTCGCGGCTCGGGGGCTCGGGCTTGTTCGCGGTGTAGGGCATGACAGCTCCTGCTCGGTGCTTCCTCGTACTCAGCGCTCGCCGACGACGACGAGCGGCTTGATGCAGTCGTCGAGCTTCGACGAGAAGATGTGGTAGCCCTCGGCGATGTGCTCGAGGGGGATGCGGTGGGTCACGATGTCGCTCGGCTTCAGGTGGCCGGCCTGGATGTGCTCGAACAGCCGCGGCCACTGGCGCTTCATCGGCGCCTGGTTCATGCGCAGCGTGAGCCCCTTGTTCATCGCGTCGCCGAACTTCACGGCGCTGAAGATCGGGCCGTAGGCGCCCATGACCGAGACCGTCGCGCCCTTCCGCACGGAGTCGATCGCCCAGTTGAGCGCGATCGGCGAGCCGCCCTGCAGCTTGAGCTTCGCGGCGGTGACGTGCTGGAGGAAGCTGCCGTCGGCCTCCGCCCCGACCGCATCGATCGCGACGTCGGCGCCGAACCAGTCCGTGATCTGCTTGAGGTGCACGACGATGTCGTCGTACTCGGTGAAGTTGTAGGTCTCGGCGTGTGCGAAGGTGCGGGCCTTCTCGAGCCGGTAGTCGAGGTGATCGATGACGATCACGCGGCCGGCGCCCATGAACCAGGCCGACTTCGCGGCGTAGAGGCCGACCGGGCCCGCGCCGAACACCACGACGGTGTCGCCCTCGCCGATGTCGCCCAGCTGGGCTCCGAAGTAGCCGGTCGAGAGCGCATCCGTCAGCATCACGGCGTCCTCGTCGTCGAGCCACTCGGGGATGACCGTCGGGCTGACGTCGGCGAAGGGCACGCGCACGAACTCGGCCTGCCCGCCGTCGTAGCCGCCGGTGGTGTGCGAGTAGCCGTAGAGCGCACCGACCGCGGTCGCGTTGGGGTTGACGTTGTGGCAGTTCGAGTAGAGCCCGCGCGCGCAGTAGAAGCACGAGCCGCAGTAGATGTTGGCCGGCACCATCACGCGGTCGCCGACCTTGAGGCTCTGCACCGAGGGGCCGACCTCGTCGACGACGCCGATGAACTCGTGCCCGAAGGTGGTGCCGACCCGGGTGTCGGGCATCATGCCGTGGTAGAGGTGCAGGTCGGAGCCGCAGATCGCGCCGAGCTGCACGCGGATGATCGCGTCGTTCGGGTGCTCGATCTTCGGCTTGGGCTTCTCCTCGACGCGCACCTTGTAAGGCCCGCGGTAGACCATCGCTCGCATCGGCTCGCCTCCTGAGGATCGGTGAGCCAGCGTCGCAGGGCCCCGCGCGCGCTTCAAGGCGTGGCGGCTGGGAATCCCTCACCGGTCGGTGGTCCTCGAGCGGATGCGTCGGCGAGGCTCCGGTGCGCGGGGCACGTGCCGCGCCGCGCGCTCCTCCTCGCTCATCCGTGCGAGCACGCGCACGTCGGCGCCCTCCGGGAAGTACCCGCGGCGGCTGCGCTCGAGCCGCAGGATGTACCACCAGGCCGGCACGCGCGCGGCCTTCGAGCGGTTGTGCGCCGCGCACAGCGCCTGCGCGTTGCGCTCGACCGTGGGGCCGCCGCGCGACCACGGGATGATGTGGTCGACCTGCGTCGCCCGAGCGCCGCAGCGCCCGACGAGGAAGAAGAGCGCCGCCTCGCAGCGACCGCCGGCGCGCTCGAGCACCGCAGCGCGAGGGCCGAAGCGGAACGTGCGCCACGGGTCGCGGCGAGGCGTGAGCGGAGCTCGCGTGAGCAGCGGCATCCGCAGCACCGCGACCGCGACGATCGCGCCGATGATCCACCACGTGTGCGGCGCGAGCCACTCGATCGACAGCTCGAGCACCTGCCATGCGATCGCGTCCACCGCATCCCCTCACCGCGTCCGGACCTCGGTGTCGCGCGCACTCCATCATGGCCGCTCACCGGCACCCCAGCCGAACCGCCCGTAGACTGCATCGGGCCCCGCGGCAGGCGCCGCGCAGCGCGCTCGCCGCGGTCGGCTCCGTGACGTGACGAGGAGGGGCGCGATGGCTGGATCCGAGTCGGTCCGCAGCGACGACGCATCGACCCGTCGACTCCGCCGCCTCGCGCGGGACGGGAAGCTGACGGCGCTTGCAGAGGACGCCGCCGCGATGCCCGCCCGCGAGCTGGTCGCCGTGCTCGAGCGGCTCTCCTTCCGCGACCGCGCGGTGGTCTTCCGGGTGCTGCCCAAGTCGCTCGCGATCGAGGTGTTCGACCGGCTCGACCCCGCGGTGCAGGCCGACGTCGTGCAGGGGCTGCACGAGGTCGAGGTCACCGACGTGTTCGGCGAGCTCGACCCGGAGGACCGCGCGGTGCTGCTCGACGAGCTCCCCGCGTCGGTCGCCAGCCGCCTCGTGCGAGCGCTGCCCGACGACGAGCGGACGCGCACGTCGGTCGTGCTCGGCTACCCGGCGCGCTCGATCGGTCGCCACATGAGCTCCGAGATCATCGTGCTGCGCGCCGACGACCCTGTGGCCGAAGCGCTCGTGCGCGTGCGAGCGCGCCTCGCCGACGCCGAGACCGTCTACACGATGCTCGCGGTCGACGACGAGCGGCGGCTCATCGGCACCGTCGCGCTGCGCGACGTGCTCGGCGCCGCAGAGGACTCGCCAATCGCGAGCATCATGCGGCCCGCCGACCTCGAGGCCGATGCCGCGACCGTCACGGAATCGGCGGAGCTCGCCGCTCGCCGCTGCGCCGACCGGAAGCTGCTCGCGCTGCCGATCGTCGACGCGGAGGGGCGCGCGGTCGGGATCCTCACGGTCGAGGATGCCCTGAGCCTGCTCGAGGACGCGGAGAGCGAGGACGTGGCCAGGTCGGCGGGATCCGAGCCGCTGCGCCGCCCCTACCTGTCGACGCCCGTGCGGAAGCTCGTGATCTCGCGCGTCGTCTGGCTCTTCGTGCTCGCGATCGGCGCGACGCTCACGGTGCAGGTGCTCGAGGGGTTCGAGGAGACCATCGCGCAGATGGTCGTCCTGTCGGTCTTCATCCCGCTGCTGATCGGCACCGGCGGCAACACCGGTAACCAGGCGGCGACGACCGTCACTCGCGCGCTCGCGCTCGGCGACGTCACGCCGCGCGACATCCTGGCCGTCCTCGCTCGGGAGTCGCGCACGGGGCTCAGCCTCGGCGTCGTGCTGGGCGGCGCGGGCTTCGCGGTCGCCTCGCTCTTCTACGGTCCGGGCATCGGCGCCGTCATCGGCCTCACGCTGCTCTGCATCTGCACACTCGCGGCATCGGTCGGCGGCGTCATGCCGCTCGTCGGGAAGGCGATCCGCGTCGATCCGGCGGTCTTCTCGAACCCGTTCATCACGACGTTCGTCGACGCCGCGGGTCTCGTCGTCTACTTCCTCATCGCCCGCGCGGTGCTCGGGCTGTAGCCGCCGGCGCGCTACTCCCCGCCGAGCCGCCCCGTCATCCGCCCGTGCATCTGCGTCGAGGCGGCGTTGAGCCCCTGCAGCTCGACCGTCTTGCCGAGCCGCGCGTACTTCGTCTCGATCGCGTCGAGCGCGGCGACCGTCGACGCGTCCCAGATGTGCGAGCGCGACAGGTCGATCACGACCCGCTCGGGGTCGTCGACGTACGAGAACTGCGTCGTCAGGTCGTTGGACGACGCCCAGAAGAGCTCACCCTCCACGGTGTAGTGCGCCGACGCATCCGTCGTCGTCCGGGTCACGGTCGCGAAGTGCGCGACCCGGCGCGCGAAGAGCACCATCGCGACGATCACGCCGACGATCACCCCGATCGCGAGGTTCTCGGTGACGACGACGACCGCGACCGTCGTCACCATGACGAGCGTCTCCGACAGCGGCATGCGCCGCAGCGTCGACGGCCGCACGCTGTGCCAGTCGAACGTCGCCCAGACGACCATGATCATGACCGCGACGAGCGCGGCCATCGGGATCATCGCCACGACATCGCCGAGCGAGACCACGAGCACGAGCAGGAAGACGCCGGCGAGGAACGTCGAGACGCGCGAGCGGGCACCCGAGACCTTGACGTTGATCATCGTCTGGCCGATCATCGCGCAGCCGCCCATGCCGCCGAAGAGGCCCGACAGCACGTTGGCGACGCCCTGGCCCCACGACTCGCGCGTCTTGTCGGAGCGCGTGTCGGTGACGTCGTCGACGAGCTTGGCGGTGAGCAGCGACTCCATGAGACCGACGAGCGCCATCGCGAACGCGGTCGGCCCGATGATGCCGAGCGTCTCGAGGGTCAGCGGCACGTCGGGCACGAACAGCGACGGCAGGCTCTCGGGCAGCTCGCCCTGGTCGCCGACGGTCGGCACGGCCCAGCCGAAGATCGCGACAGCCGCGGTGAGCGCGATGATCGCGATGAGCGGCGCGGGCACGGCCTTCGTCACCCGCGGCCAGAGCACGATGATGACGAGGCCGACGGCGACGAGCGGGTAGACGAGCCAGGGCACGCCGATGAGGTGCGGCAGCTGCGCGAGCAGCACGAGGATCGCGAGCGCGTTGACGAAGCCGACCATGACGCTGCGCGGGATGAAGCGCATGAGCTTGGCGACGCCGGCGACGCCGAGCAGCACCTGGATGATGCCCGCGAGGATCACGGTCGCGATGAAGTAGTCGAAGCCGTGCTCGCGCATGATCGGCGCGATGACGAGCGCGACCGCGCCCGTCGCGGCCGAGATCATCGCCGGCCGCCCGCCGAGGAAGGCGATCGAGACGGCCATCACGAACGACGAGAAGAGGCCGACGCGCGGGTCGACGCCCGCGATGACCGAGAACGCGATCGACTCGGGGATGAGCGCGAGCGCGACGACGAGCCCCGCGAGCACCTCGCGCGTGAGCAGTCGCGGCGTGCGCAGCACGGTGACGACGGATGGGTCGTCGCGGTAGCGCTCGCGGGCGACGGGGGCGGTGGTGGCCATGCGGCTCCTCGGCGGGCGCCTGCGCGGGCGCATCGGAGAACGGATGCGCGGCGACGCGCGGCGAAGGAGAGGGGACGTCGGAGAGCCCGACGACTCCAGCCTATCGTCGGCCGTCAGCGCTCCGAGGGAGTGCTCCTACGGAAGTGCTTCCGGATGCGATCGGCCTGCTCGGGCGTGAGGTGCCACTCCGTGCCGATCTCGTGCCCCTCGAACGGGCCCCCGCCGTCGGCGGGATTGCGCAGGAAGCCGCGGATCTGCTTGCCCTTGCGGTCCATGCCGAGCTCGCGCGACAGCTCCACGGGGGTGATCGTCGACTCGTCCATGTGCTGAGGCTATCGGCACTGCGAGCGCAGCGGACGAGCCGCCCGGCGCCATGCGGCGCGGGCGGCTCGTCAGGTGGTTGCGCTCGACTACGCGTGCGCGAGCGACCGGTCGTCGGCGCCCGCGGCCGGCAGGTCGGGGAACGCCTCCGCGACACCGGCGTGCACGATCCGGCCCGCGCGCGTGTTCACGCCGGCCGCGAGCATCCGGTCGCCGCCGATCGCCGCCTCGGCGCCCTGCTGCGCGATGCGCCGGATGTACGGCAGCGTCGCGTTCGTGAGCGCGCGCGTCGCGGTCTGCGGCACCGCGCCCGGCATGTTCGCGACGCAGTAGTGGCGGATGCCGTCGACCTCGAAGGTCGGGTCGGCATACGTCGTCGCGCGCGACGTCTCGAACGCGCCGCCCTGGTCGATCGCGACGTCGATGAGCAGCGCCGTGGGCTTCAGCAGCGCGAGCTGCGCGCGCGAGACGACCTTGGGCGCCGCGCGGCCCGGCACGAGCACCGCGCCGATCACGACGTCGGCCTGGGCGAGCTCGGCCTCGAGCGTCGCGACGTCCGACATCAGCACGCGGGCGCGGCCGTGCAGCAGCGCGTCGAGCTGACGGATGCGCGTGGGCGACATCTCGAGCACCGTCACCTCGGCCTGCATGCCGAGGGCGAGCTGCGCAGCCTGCGTGCCGACGGCGCCGCCGCCGATGATGAGCACGCGCGCCGGCGCGACGCCCGGGGCGCCGCCGAGCAGCACGCCCGGGCCGCCCGCGGGCCGCATGAGGTGCGCGGCGGCGGCGTGCGCCGCGAGGCTGCCGGCGATCTCGCTCATCGGCGCGAGCAGCGGCAGGCTGCCGCCGTCGCTGACCGTCTCGTACGCGATGCCGAGCGTGCCCGACTCGAGCAGCGCCTCGGTGAGCGGCCGATCGGCCGCGAGGTGCAGGTAGGTGAAGAGCGTGAGGTCGTCGCGCAGGAAGCCGTACTCCTCCGCGATCGGCTCCTTCACCTTCACGAGCAGCTCCGCCCGCGTCCACGCCTCCTCGCGCGACACGAGCTCAGCACCTCCGGCGAGGTACTGCTCGTCGGGGAACCCCGCGAGCTCGCCCGCGCCGCGCTCGACGAGCACCTCGTGGCCCGAGCGCACGAGGTCCTCGGCGCCCGCGGGTGTGAGCCCGACCCGCGCCTCGCCGGGCTTGATCTCCTTGACGACTGCGATCCGCATCCGCCTGTCCTCTCTCATCTCAGCTGCTCGCGCGTCGCGCGATGTTGTAGAAGCGCACCGACTGGTACTCCTCGACGCCCTCGGCGCTGCCCTCGCGGCCGAGGCCGGACTGCTTGACGCCGCCGAAGGGCGCGGCCGCGTTCGACGGCACGCCCTGGTTGATGCCGACGATGCCGCTCTCGAGCCGGTCGGCGACGTCGAGCGCGCGGTCGAGGCTCTCGGTGAAGACGTACGCCGCGAGCCCGAACTCGGTGTCGTTCGCCCGCTCGAGCGCCTCCGCCTCGGTCGAGAACCGCTGGATCGCGGCGATCGGCCCGAAGATCTCCTCGCGGGCGAGGTCGGCGTCGGCCGGCACGCGGTCGAGCACCGTCGGGGCGAAGAAGCGGCCGTCGCCGAGCGCCTCGCCGCCCGCGAGCAGCGTCGCCCCGCGCTCGACCGCGTCGCTCGTGAAGGCGCCCATCTGCTCGACAGCGCGGGTGTCGATGAGCGGGCCGAGCACGGTGCCGGCGCCGAGCCCGCCGCCCACCTTCACCTGGCGGAAGCGCTCGGCGAGCCCCTCGACGAACGCGTCGGCGATGCCCTCCTGCACGAAGAAGCGGTTCGCGCCGATGCACGACTGGCCGCCGTTGCGCAGCTTCGCCGCGAACGCCCCGTCGATCGCGCGCTCGATGTCGGCGTCGTCGAAGACGAGGAACGGCGCGTTGCCGCCGAGCTCCATCGACGAGCGCAGGACGTTGTCGGACGCGAGGCGCATGAGCGTGCGGCCCACTTCGGTCGAGCCGGTGAACGAGACTTTCCGCACGCGCGGGTCGCGGAGCACCGCCTCGCTGAAGCGCGACGAGCTCGAGGTCGTGACGACCTGCACGAGGTCGGCGGGCACGCCCGCCTGCACCGCGAGCTGCACGGCGAAGATCGTCGTGAGCGGCGTCGCGGTCGCGGGCTTCACGACCGCCGCGCAACCGGCGGCGAGCGCGGGCGCGATCTTGCGCGTCGCCATCGCGAGCGGGAAGTTCCACGGCGTGATGAGCACCGAGAGCCCGACGGGCGCGCGGCGCGTGAGGATGCTCGCACCGCCGTCGGGCGCGTCGCGGAACCCGCCCGCAGGCCGCACGGCCTCCTCTGCGTACCAGCGCACGAAGTCGGAGCCGTACTTCACCTCGCCGCGCGCCTCTGCGAGCGGCTTGCCCATCTCGCGCGAGATGAGGTGCGCGAGCTCCTCGGTGCGCTCGACGAGCAGCGCGTGCCACGCGTGCAGCACGTTCGCGCGCTCCCGCGGGGTCGTGCGCGCCCAGGCGCGACCCGCCGCATCCGCCGTCTCGACGACGCGCAGGGCGCCGTCGACGTCGATGTCGGCGATGTGAGCGATGCGCTCGCCGGTCGCGGGGTCGTCGACCCCGATGCCCTCCGCGTGCAAGTCGAGGCCCGCGATCACCGCGTCGGCGGTCGCGACGGCGGATGCGTCGTGCGCTATGAGCGCGTCGGTCGCGATGGCGCTCATCGGCCGGCCTCCTCGACGATGGCCTGCTCGATGGCGGCGACGTAGTCGACGACCTCGCGGTCGCTGACGATGAACGGCGGGCTCAGCTGCAGGGTGTTGCCGCGCAGCGGGCGCGTGATGACGCCGAGGTCGACCGCCCG
This sequence comes from Agrococcus sp. TF02-05, assembly GCF_017565345.1. NCBI lineage: Bacteria > Bacillati > Actinomycetota > Actinomycetes > Micrococcales > Microbacteriaceae > Agrococcus > Agrococcus sp. TF02-05. The sequence goes on from NZ_JAGEKO010000014.1 coordinate 13,001, forward strand.
GTCGGCGACACGCTCGTTGCCGAGCCGCTCGTCGAGCGAGATGCCGCCGAGGAAGCCCGCGACGCGCACGTCGACGACGGCCTCCTGGCGCTCGCGCAGGGCCTCGAGCTCGCGCCGCAGCACCTCCTCGAGCTCGCGCACGCGCGGCACGAGCCCGTCGCGCTCCAGGATGTCGAGGTTCGCGAGCGCGACGGCGGCCGCGGTCGCGTGGCCGGCGTAGGTGGCGCCGTGCCGGAAGACCGGCGTGTCGGGCGCGTCGACGTAGAACGGCTCCCACAGCCGCGGCGCGACGAGCACGCCGCCGAGCGGCGCGTAGCCCGAGGTGACGCCCTTCGCGAAGGTGACGAGGTCGGGCTCGATGCCGAAGCGCTCCGCCGCGAACATCTCACCCGTGCGGCCGAAGCCGGTGATGACCTCGTCGAGCACGAGCAGGATGTCGTGCTCGCGCGCGAGGCGCTGCAGGCCCTCGAGGTAGCCGGGCTCGGGCGGGTTGACGCCACCGGTGCCCTGCACGGGCTCGGCGACGATCGCGGCGATGCGGTCGGCGCCGAGGCGCTCGATCGTCTCCTCGACCTGCGCGAGGTCGTCGAAGGAGACGCGGGCGGTCTCAGGGACGAGCGACTCGGTGCCGTAGCCCTCCCGGTTGAAGGGCAGGCCCGCGATGCTCGTGCCGTAGGCGTGGAGGCCGTGGTACGCGTGCTCGCGGCTCAGGATGATCTGCTTCGTCGGGCGGCCCTGCTGCTGCCAGTGGCGGCGGGCGAGCTTGCACGCGACGTCGATCGCGTCGGAGCCGCCCGAGTTCAGGATGACCTTCGCGCGCTCCATCGGCGCGAGGGCGGCGAGCCGCTCGCCGAGCTCGAGCGCCTTGTCGTTCGAGTAGCGGGCGAAGATGTGGTACGTCTCGAGCCGCTGCATCTGCTCGAACGCGGCGCGCGCGAGCTCGGGGTGGGCGTGGCCGACGTTCGCGTGCCAGAGGCCCGCGGTGCCGTCGAAGAGCCGCTGGCCCTCGGTCGTGAAGACGTACGAGCCCTCGCCGCGATCGATGACGAGCTGGCGGCCGAGGATCGAGGGCATGTGCGCCTGCGCCGACCACAGCGCGGGCGCGTCGAGCACCCGGGCGGCGTCGGTGGCGGCGTGGGCATCGGTGAGCGTCATCGCATCTCCTTCTTCGCAGACGTGGATCGCGCGCCTCCGGCGGGCGCGCAGCTCCACGCTAGGCGGCAGCACCCGTCAGGTACAGCGACCCTTTCCGACGATGGATCGTCAGCTCTGCTGACGATCCGCGAGCGCCGCGGCGATCGCGTCGCGCACGACCCCGAACCACGGATGCGCGCCGGCGCCCGGGCGGACGAGGAAGAGGATGTCGCGCTCCTCGTTCGCGGGCAGCAGCGGGCTCGGCTCGAGCGCGGAGCCCGCCTCGCGCACGACGAGATCGGGCAGGAACGCCGCCGCGAGCCCCGCCTCGACGAGCCGCAGGTGGAAGAGCAGGTCGGAGGACTCATGCGCGACGAGCGGCTCGAGCCCGAGCTCGCGGCAGACGCGCATGGCCCACGCGGTCGACGGGGCCTCCCGGCGCTCCATGACCCACGGCATCCCCCGCATGTCGTGGAACGACGCGTCGGCGAACCGCTCGGGCAGGTAGCCGCGCACGGGGTCGCGGCCGATGACCGAGGCCTCGATGGCGCCGGTCGGGCTCAGCTGCGTGCCGGGGAACGTGTCGGTGACGACGGCGTCGACCTGCCGCGAGACGAGGCGAAGCACGGCCTCCTCCGGGTCGGCGCGCCGCAGCCGCACGTCGAGCCCGGGGTGCTCCTCCGCGAGCCGCTGGAGCGCGGTGGGCATGACGATGCGGCCGATCGAGGTGTAGACGGCGACGGTGATGACGCCGCGCGGCTGCTTGCGCGCGGCGGCGAGCTCGGCCTCGGCGTGCTCGAGCGCGGCGAGCACCGCCTCGGTGTTCTGCACGAGCTCGTGGCCGACGGGCGTCAGCCGCGCGGTGCGGCCGACGCGCTCGAGCAGCACGGCGCCGGTCTCGCGCTCGAGCAGCGAGAGCTGCTGCGAGATCGCGGAGTGGCTGTAGGAGAGCTCGCGCGCTGCCGCCGTGATGCTGCCGTGCAGGGCCACGGCCCGCAGCATGAGGAGTCGCGTGAGGTCGAGCACGCTCGAAGCCTATGCCGCGGTCTCGGCCAGGTCGCGCGCCTCAGGGCGCGGCGAAGTACGCCTCGGCGAAGGGGCGCTCGAGCAGGCCGACGCTGCTCGACGGACCCTCGAGCCCCTCGAAGTGCGCGCGCATCGCGGTCTCGGCGGCGTCCGCGTCGCCGAGGCGGAGCGCGTCGAGGATCGCGCGGTGCGCTTCGAGGTTCCAGTCGGCGGTCGTGCCGCGCCGCACCGAGGCGGTGCCGGTGAGCAGCGCGATCTTGTTCATCGGGTTGAGCATGAGCGCCAGTGCCGGCTGGTGCGTCGCGTCGAGGATGCCCGCGTGGAAGGCCGCGTGCTCTCGGTGCGCGGCGAGCTCGTCACCGGCCTCGATCGCCTCGAGGAGTGCGCGCTCGTGCTGCGCGAGCGCATCCCAGTCCTGCTCCGTGCCCGCGGTCGCCGCGAGCCGCACGAGCATGGTCTCGATCGCGATCCGGGCGTCCATGACGTCGGCGACCGTCACGGGCGAGCGCGAGAGGAGCGCGACCATCGCGTCGGCGAGCGCGCCGTCGCTCGGCTCGGTGACCATGGTGCCGCGGCCTTGCCGCACGGTGAGCAGGCCGCGGGCGACGAGCGCGCGGACGGCGTCGCGCAGCACGGTGCGGCTGACGCCGAGCGCGGCGCTCAGCTCCGGCTCCGTCGGCAGCAGGGTGCCGGGCGGCAGCTCACCGCTGAGGATCTGCGCCTCGAGCACGGCGCGGACGCGGTCGCTCTTGAGGTCGCCGACGGCATCCGAGGCCTCCGACCACGTCGCTCGCACCGCTTCGCTCACCGTCATGGCTTGCCTCCCGACCACTGGGTCGATCGTAGTGACGAGTGCCGCCGCTGCGCCGTGGCTCGGCGACGCAGCGGCGGCGACGGCAGCTCAGGCCGCGATCGTCTCCTCCTGGCGCGACAGCACTCGGCCGGCGATGAGTGCGCCGACGACGCACAGGCCCATGATGATGCCGAGCAGCACCGGGATGACCACGACGGCGCTGCCGACGGCGAGGGCGAACGCCGCGGCGATCGACGGGACGAAGCCGCCGATGAGGCCGCCGATGTTGTACGAGACCGCGACGCCCGAGTAGCGGTAGCGGGCGCTGAAGAGCTCGGAGAGCATCGTGCCGAGCGGGCCGTAGGGGATGCCGAGCGCGCCGATGCCGATCGCGACGCCGGCGATCACGAGCACCTCGATGCCCGAGCCGAGCATGAAGGCGATCGGGATGACGAGCACCGCGGCGGCTGCACCGCCGATGGCGACCGTCTTCCACGCGCCGATGCGGTCGCCCATGCGGGCGCCGATGTAGATGCCGATGGCCTCGAGCACGGCGCCGACCATCGTCGCGACGAGCAGCTTCCACAGCTCCATGCCGAGCTCGCCGGTGCCGAAGTTCACCGCGTACGTCGTCATGAGGAAGAAGCCGCCCGAGGCGAACAGCACCGTCGCGACGACGATGAGCACGCGGCCGCCCGCGTGGCGGAAGACCTCGATGAGCGGCAGCTTCGTCGCCTTCGGCTGCTCGGCGCGCTGCACCTGCACGACGTCGGTGAACACCGGCGACTCCTCGACCTTGAGGCGCATGTAGAGCGCGATCGCGAGGAAGACGAAGGAGAGGAGGAAGGGGATGCGCCAGCCCCACGCGAGGAGCTGATCGTCGGGCAGCAGCGTGACGAGCGTGACGATGCCCGAGGAGAGGAGGGTGCCGGCGGGCGAGCCGTACTGCGGCATCGCGCCGTAGAAGGCGCGCTGCTTCGCCGGAGCGTGCTCGACCGCGAGCAGCACGGCGCCGCTCCACTCGCCGCCGAGCGAGAGGCCCTGGATGAAGCGCAGCGTCGTGAGCAGGATCGGGGCGGCGAAGCCGATGGCGTCGAAGGTCGGCAGCAGGCCGATGATGCCGGTCGAGAGCCCGATGACGAGCAGCGTCACGATGAGCGTCTTCTTCCGCCCGATGCGGTCGCCCAGGTGGCCGAAGATGATCGCGCCGACCGGGCGGGCGACGAAGCCGATGCCGAAGGTCAGCAGCGACAGCACGGTGCCGACCGCTGGGTCGAAGCTCGGGAAGAAGAGCTCGTCGAACACCAGCGCGGCGAAGAGGCCGTAGATGAAGTAGTCGTACCACTCCATCGCCGTGCCCATGAACGAGGTCGTCGCGACCCTCCGCAGGCGCTTGAGGTCCTGTGCCTCGCGGCTCGTCGGCCGCTCGGTCGCTGCTGGCGTCGTTGCCATGGCTGTGCTCCGTCCAAGGGGATTCGGCGGCGGCTGCTCTGCCACTCGCCATCGTTAGGTCATACATACTATGTTTGAGATCGACACGGATCGCAAGCATCCTGCTCCCAGGGCGCCGACGGTCCGACGACACCGACGTCGGAGGAGCTGCCATGAAGGTCGACCTGATCGTGCGGAACGCGCGCATCGACACCCGCGACGAGCAGCGGCCGATCGCGAGCGCGCTCGCCGTGCTGCACGGCCGCATCGTGGCGCTCGACGAGGAAGTCGAGGGACTCGCGGCGCGCGAGACGCTCGATGCGAAGGGCCTCGCCCTGCTGCCGGGCTTCAACGACGTGCACGCGCACTCCGTCTGGTTCGGCACGACGCTCATGGAGGCCGACCTCTCGGGCGTCGCCTCGCTCGACGACATCTACGAGCGCATCGAGGCGCAGGCGGCAGACACGAAGCCGGGCGAGTGGGTCGTCGGCGCGGGCTACAACCCCGTGCTGCTGCAGGGCGCGGTGCCCGATCGGGATGCCCTCGATCGCGCGAGCGGCGGCCGTCCCGTCTGGATCAAGCACGCATCCGGCCACTCGGGCCAGGCGAGCAGCGCGGGCCTCGCGGCGGCGGGCGTGCCCGATCGCGACGTGCCCGAGCTCGACGGCGGCAAGGTCGTCGTCGACCGCGACGGCCGCCCGACGGGCGTGCTCGAGGAGCGGGCGATGGCGCTCGTGCAGGAGATCCTGCTCCCCTACCCGCTCGCCTCCCTCGAGCAGGCGCTCGAGCTCGCGACCGCGCAGTACGCGCGCGAGGGCATCACGAGCGTGACGGATGCGGGGGTCGCCGGGGGCTGGATCGGTCACGCTCCCGCCGAGCTCGCGGCCTACCAGGCGGCGCGCGATGCGGGGCGCCTCCGCACCCGCATGCAGGTGATGCCCGTGATGGACGCGCTGCACGAGCTGCCGGGGCACGACGACGAGCCGGCGCGACGCGGCTTCGGCGCCGGCATGCGCACGGGCTGGGGCGACGAGTGGCTGCAGCTCGGCCCGGTCAAGGTCTTCACCGACGGCTCGATCCTCGGCCGCACCGCGCACATGCGCGAGGAGTACGAGCACTGCCCCGGCTACCACGGCTACCTGCAGGACGATCCCGAGGCGATGCGCACCCGCATCCGCGAGGCGGCGGCGGCCGGCTGGGCGCTCGCGCTGCACGCGGTCGGCGATGCCGCGCTCGACTTCGCGCTCGACGCGATCGAGGAGGCGGTGCGCGCGAACGGGCAGCCGCCCGTGCCGAACCGGGTCGAGCACGGCATGGTCGTGCGCCCCGACCAGCTCGAGCGGCTCACGCGCCTCGGCGTCGCGTGCGTCGTGCAGCCGAGCTTCATCACCGCCTTCGGCGAGGGCATCCGCGGCCCCGTCGGCAAGCGCCGCGGCGAGATGTCGATCCGGGCGCGCAGCCAGCTCGACGCCGGCATCCCGCTCGCCTTCTCCTCCGACCGACCCGTCGCACCCGGGGCGCCGCTGCTCGGCATCCAGTCGTTCGTGCGGCGCATCAGCGAGGAGGGGCTCGTCTACGGCGAGCACGAGCGCATCTCGGTCGACGAGGCCGTGCACGCGGCGACCGTCGGCTCGAGCGAGGTGACCGGCCAGCAGGCGCACAAGGGCCGGCTCGCGCCGGGCCAGCTCGCCGATATGGTCCTGCTCGAGGCGCACCCGCGTGACGTCGACGCGGCCGAGATCGGCGCGATCCCCGTGCGGGCGACGATCGCGGGCGGCCGCTTCACGAACCGCGACGCCGACGTGGACTGACGCTCTCGACCGTGGGAAGGCATCCGATGACCACTCCAGAAGACACCGGCGCGCGCGTCGCGCTCGTGACCGGCGGCACCTCGGGCTTCGGCGTCGAGATCGCCGCGAGGCTGCGGGCCGATGGCATGCGGGTCGCCGTCACCGGCCGCCGGGCGCCCGTCGGCGAGGCCGCCGAGCGGCTCGGCGACGCGCTGTTCGTCGCCGGCGACCTCACCGAGCGCGGTGCGCCCGAGCGCATCGTGGGCGAGGTGGTGGATGCCTTCGGCCGGCTCGACGTGCTCGTCAACAACGCGGGCAGGCGGCACGCGGGCCTCATCATCGACAACCCGGTCGAGGAGCTCGCCGACGTCTTCGCCCTCAACGCGATCGCGGCCATGGCGATGACGGCGGCGGCCGCGCGGGCGATGATCCCGACCGGCGGCGGCGCGATCATCAACATGCTCTCGCGGCTCGCGTCGTCGGGCGTGCCGACGCTCACGACCTACACGGCGTCGAAGGGGGCGCTCGCCGCCTACACGCAGGGTGCCGCCGTCGAGCTCGCGCCCCACAACATCCGCGTGAACGCCGTCGCGCCCGGCATGGCGCGCACGCCGCTCATCGAGGACTGGCTCGCCGACCAGCCCGACCCCGATCGCGCGCTCGCCGACACGCTGCGCGACATCCCGCTCGGCCGGCTCGCGACGCCCGAGGACGTCGCGGCGGCCGTCTCGTACCTCGCCTCGCCCGAAGCCGCCTACGTCACCGGCGCGAGCATCGCGGTCGACGGCGGCTACACGGCGCGGTAGCGCGCTCCTGCGGCTCCGACGGCGCGGGCGGTCGCGCGCAGCCGCGGCCCGCCATCCGGCTACGTTGAGCCCATGGCCACGATGATCCCCGGCGCACTCCGCCCCGGCGCCCCGCCCGGCGAGGCGAAGGTCTTCGAGGCGCTCCGCGACCACCCGGGCACGAGCGACTGGATCGTCTGGCACGGCCTGCCCATCCGCCACCACGAGACGCAGGTCGAGGGCGAGGCCGACTTCGTCATCGTGATCCCGGGCGAGGGGATGCTCGTGGTCGAGGTGAAGTCGCACGAGCGCGTCGAGGTCGGTGACGACGGCCTCTGGAGGCTCGGGAGCCAGGAGCCCACGTCGCGCTCGCCCTACGACCAGGCGATCGAGAACGCGAGGAGCCTGCGCTCGTGGATCCTGCGGCGCGCCTACGACCCGCGGTACCCGATCTGGCACGCGGTGTGGTTCCCGAACCGCGGCGGCGAGCTCGTCAAGCAGCTCGAGGCGCGCATCGACGTCACGCCCGACGCGACGCTCACGCGCCCCGACCTGCAGTTCGACCGGCTGGTGACGAGCCTCATCAAGGCGCTGCGGGCGGGCGAGCGCGAGCTGCGCGCGCGAGGCGTGCGCTACGAGGAGGGGCGGCCGACCCAGGCTGACCTCGCCGAGGCCCGCGACCTGCTGACGCCGCCCGTGACGTGGCAGCAGGCGAGCGCCGACGCGCGAGCCGCTCGCGAGCGCGACCTGCGCGAGGCGACCGAGCGGCAGGAGGAGGCGCTGCAGTACTTCGCGCACTACCCGCGGCTCGTCGTCGAGGGCCCCGCAGGCACCGGGAAGACGAACATCGCCGTGCGCGCGGCCCTGCAAGCCGCCAACCGGGAGGAGCGCGTGCTGCTGACGTGCTTCAACCGGAAGCTCGAGGCCGAGCTGCGTCACCGACTGCGGGATCGCGAGGAGGTCACGGTCGCGCGCGTCCACCACCTCATGCTCGCGATCACCGGCATCACTCCCCCACCCGACGCCGATGACGCCTGGTGGAACGGCACCCTGCCAGACGCCACCCTGGCGATCACTCGCGCACCCGGCTTCTCGCCGCCCTACTCGTGCCTCGTCGCCGACGAGGCGCAGGACCTCGCGCGCGACTCGACGCTCGACGTGCTCGACAGCCTGCTCGAGGGCGGCCTCGCCGGCAGCCGGGTCATCGTCGCCGGCGACTTCGACGGGCAGGACATCTACCGCCCACGCCACGCTCGCTCGTCGAGTAGCCCGGCGGAGCCGGGCGTATCGAGACGAGAGACGCTCCTCGCCCGCCTCTCCGACGCCGGCCGCATGGCCGTGACCCGCAACGTGCGCCAGCGCCCCGAGCTCGCCGCCTTCGTCGAGGAGCTGCTCGGCGACGACGTCTACGAGCAGTACGACCGCGCCGAGCTCGGCTGCGAGTGCGGTCAGGTGCTGCGGTTCGACTCCGCCGCCCAGCAGCAGGCGCAGCTGCAGCAGGTGCTGCGAGCCCTGTGGGAGGAGGGCTGGGAGCCGCGCGACATCCTCGTGCTCTCGCCTCGCCGCGCGTCGGCGGCCCGTCACGCGACGGGCTCGGTGGCGGACGCGCTGGCCCCCGACGACGCCGACGGTCCCGGCATCCGGTGGGGCACGGTGCACCTCTTCAAGGGGCTCGAGGCGCCGGTCGTCGTGCTCACCGACGTGGACGGCGCCACGCCGGGCTGGCGCGACCTGCTCTACGTCGGCGCCACGCGGGCTACCGAGCGGCTCGTCGTGCTCACGTCGCTCGACGAGATCGCAGACCGCGCGCCGCTCCCGCACTGACCCCTCGCGCGCCGGGAAGGCCGGGTCTACCGTCCGGAGCATGACGAGGCGGATCATCACGACGAGCGACGCCCCCCCGGCTCCGCACTCTTCGCTCAGGGCGTCCGCGTCGGCTCCACGATCTACGCGTCCGGGATGGTCGGCATCGACCCGCAGACGGGCCAGCTCGCGGGAGCGTCGATCCAGAGCCAGACCACGCAGACCCTGCACAACTGCGCATCGATCCTCCAGGCCGCGGGCTGCACGCTGGACGACGTCGCGATGGTGACCGTGCTGCTCGCGGATCCGGACGACTTCGCCGGCATGAACGAGGCCTACGCGGCCGTGTTCGCTACCGACCCGCCCGCTCGCGCAGTCGCCCGGCTCGGTCCGGAGCCGCCCGGCGTGCTCGTGTCGATCGCGCTGACTGCGCACGTCGGCCGCTGACCAGCACGACCGCGAGCACTCGCGATCCTGTCCGCCAGTTCAGGCGTCACTCGCTCCCGTGTCCCGAGACCCTGGATAGCCGTCGAGGAAGCGCCGGTACATCACCTGATTGGGGAAGGCGTCTCGGACCTGGGTGCCGAGCAGATGCGCGAGCTCGGGTGCTGGGTCACCGATGAAACCCCACCTGTCCTTGCCCTCGTCCCACGGCATCTCCGACGGGAACCACGAATCGACTCGGTACGCGCCGCGCACGATGCCGTAGGCGATGCCCAGTGCGTACGCCGCCCGGTCGCGGACCCATCCGGCGATCTTCCAGTGACCGCGCGTCGCGTCGTAGATCTCCCTCTCGTTCATGTCGGCGCGCCAGCCGTTCTGGATCTTGAGCATGATCACCGGCTCAGGGATCGGCGGGCACGGCTTGGCCTGGTGCCGCGCGACGACAGCGGGCAGTGTAGCGAGGCCGTGCTGGCCCGAGTGATGACCGCGAACGAGGTTCGTGAGCGGGTGATGGTCGGCGTGGAAGGCGTCGATGACTGCCTGCTCGACGATGAACGCCGTGTGCTCGTCCTCGATGCCGGTGCGGAGGAACAGCAGGTCGACCGGCTGGCCGCTGGCCTCGATCTCGTTGATCGTCCGGATCTTGGCCCGCTCGGAGGCGAGGTCGGCGCCCGCTTCCCGAACGTGGGCGTTGATGCGGTCGCCGATGCCCTTGCCGACGTAGAAGACCTTGCCGTCGCGCGGATCGCGGAGCGCGTAGACGTAGTGGCGCAAGACGTCCGCGACCTCACCCGGAATGCGAGCGTCGGCCGACATGCTCGAATGCTACTGAGCGGCTGACACTCCACTGCCGTGTCCGGCGGCGCCAGCATGTCGCGCATCCGCTCTGTTACCGACCATGACGGGCCACCCGTGCGCTCCCCGCTCGGCGCTCCTACCTTGAGAGCACACCATCCAGAGCGGCTGAGAGACCTGGCTCGACGACGCCGCAGCAACCCGTGATCGCGCGGGTGCTTCCGCCAGGACCGATGGATCTCCCGCATCGAGACCGGCCGAGGCCGGCATCGACCGAGCCCGCTGCGCGTGCCCGGATGCGGCTCCCTTGGGCTACGAGAGGACCACCGCATGACCAGCATCGATTGGGGCGCGCAACGACGGCGCGTGCTCGCATCCTCCTTCGTCGGCACCACGATCGAGTGGTACGACTTCTACCTCTACGGCACCGCATCCGCCCTCATCTTCAGCACGCAGTTCTTCCCCGAGGGCAGCGCGCTCGCCGGCACGATCGCGTCGTTCGCGACGCTCGCCGTCGGCATCGTCGTGCGGCCGCTGGGCGGCATCATCGCCGGCCACCTCGGCGATCGCATCGGCCGCAAGGCGCTGCTCGTCGCCTCGCTGCTGCTCATGGGCGTCGCCACGACCATCATCGGGCTGCTACCGAACTTCTCGGTCATCGGCTGGTGGGCCGTCGCCGGGCTCATCGTGCTGCGCGTGCTGCAGGGCCTCTCGGCGGGCGCCGAGTGGGGCGGCTCGGCGCTGCTGAGCGTCGAGCACGCGCCCGCCAGGCATCGAGGGCTGTTCGGCTCGTTCACGCAGCTCGGCTCCTCGGCGGGGATGCTCCTCGCGACCGGTGCCTTCTTCATCGTGCAGCACGTGCTGAGCGCCGAGCAGTTCGCCGACTTCGGCTGGCGCATCCCGTTCCTCATCTCTGCACTGCTCGTCGCCTTCGGCCTGTGGATCCGACTCGGCGTCGAGGATGCGCCCGAGTTCGAGGAGCACCGCTCCACCGGCGTCACGCGCGCCCCGGTCGCCGAGCTGCTGCGCAACCACCGCCGCCCGCTGCTCATCACGATCGGCCTGCGGCTCGGGCAGAACGCCATCTACTTCCTCATCACCGTCTACATGCTCAGCTACCTCGCGAGCGAGCGCGGCGACACGACCTCCGGCGTCACCGCCGTGATGATCGCCTCCGCGCTCGGGCTCGTCGCGACGCCGCTGTGGAGCTGGCTCTCCGACCGCGTCGGCCGCCGCCGCGTCTCGATCTTCGGCTACGCCTCGATCGGCGTCTTCGGCTGGGCGCTCTTCGCGTTCCTCGACGCCGGCCCGCTCGCGCTGCTGCCGCTCGTCGTCGTGATCGGCGTCAACATCACCCACGACCCCGTCTACGGGCCGCAGGCGGCGTGGTTCGCGGAGCAGTTCCCGGTGCACGTGCGCTACTCGGGCGTGAGCCTCGGCTACCAGATCGGCTCCGTGCTCGGCGGCGGCCTCATGCCGATGATCGCGGCGCTGCTCTTCTCCGCGGGCGGCAACGAGCCGTGGCTCATCGCCGGCTACCTGTCGGTGCTCGCGGCGCTCTCGATCGCCGCGGCCCTGTTCGCCGCCGATCCCGCGCGCGACCGGCCCGGCACCGACCTGGGCGACCTGCACGGCGCGCCCGAGCGCATCCGCACTGAATCCGACCCGGAGACCACCCTGACCGACGCCGAGCCCGTGCTCGCCGCGACCGAGAGGACCGACCGATGACCCGACCGCTGCTGCTGAGCGCCTTCGAGATGCTCGTGCCCAACCACCAGTCGCCGGGCCTCTGGCGGCACCCCGAGTCGCAGGCGCGCGACTTCGACAAGCTGACCTACTGGACGGAGCTCGCGAAGACCCTCGAGCGCGGCGGCTTCTCGGCGCTGTTCCTCGCCGACATCCCGGGCGTCTACGACGTCTACGGCGACGGCATCGAGGCGACCGCGCGCGGTGGCGTGCAGTACCCGGTGCTCGACCCGCTCGTCGCGGTGCCGGCGATGGCGGCGGTGACCGAGCGGCTCGGCTTCGGCGTCACGGCCTCGGTCACCTACGAGTCGCCCTACCTGCTCGCGCGTACGCTCACGACGCTCGACCACTTCACGGGCGGCCGCATCGCCTGGAACATCGTCACCTCCTACCAGGACTCCGCAGCGCGCAACCTCGGCTACGACAAGCAGCTGCCGCACGACGTGCGCTACGACCGCGCCGACGAGTACATGCAGGTCATGTACAAGCTCTTCGAGGGCTCTTTCGAGCCGGATGCGGTGGTGGCGGACAAGCAACGGGGCGTCTGGGTCGACCCCGACCGCGTGCACCCGATCGGGCACGAGGGCGAGTGGTTCGAGGTGCCGGGCTACGCGCTCGCGCACCCGGGGCCGCAGGGCACGCCCTACCTCTTCCAGGCGGGCGCGTCGAGCCGCGGGCAGGCGTTCTCGCTCGATCACGCCGAGGCGATCTTCTTCTCGGGCTCGACGCCGCAGCTCGTGCGGCGCTGGGTCGACGGTGTGCGGGAGGGGCTCGCGGAGCGGGGCCGGTCGGCGGATGCGGTGAAGATTCTGACGATCGCGACCGTGATCGTCGCCGAGACCGACGAGGAGGCGCAGGCGCGACTCGAGGAGTACCGGCAGCACGTCGACATCGAGGGCGCGCTCGCGCTCTTCGGCGGCTGGACCGGCGTCGACCTCTCGGGTCTCGACCCGGATGCGACGCTCGAGCACGTGCAGACGGAGGCGAACCACTCGGCCCTGGCGTCGTTCACGACGCTCTCGACCGGCCGGAAGTGGACAGTGCGCGACCTCGCCGAGTTCGTGGCGATCGGCGGCCGTGGCCCGGTCATCGTCGGCTCCCCCACGACGGTGGTCGACGAGCTCGAGCGCTGGCGAGAGGAGTCGGGCGTCGACGGCTTCAACATCACGGCGGCGGTGCGGCCGGCAGACATCGAGCGCTTCGTCGAGTTCGTGACACCGGAGCTGCGGCGGCGGGGACTGCTGCCTGAGGCGGGCGAGGAGCCGAAGGGGCTGACGCTGCGCGAGCTACTAGCCGGCGCCACTTCCCAACTGCCGCCGGATCACCTCGGTGCGAGCTTCCGACGCGAGGGAGCACGCTTCAGCACCAATCCATCTCGACGCAGTTGAAGCGCCGCGTGGGTGCATAGTTGTAACGGTCAGGCGCGACATACGCGGACGAGCCGAGACATCCACAAGTCTGCGTCACGTCAAGACAGCGGCGCTCCACCGGAGCCAGGGCGCAGCCTTGTGGGCGCTCATGTGGGCGCTCAGCAGTACGGTGGAGACCAGCATGCAACACAACCCAGCCCTTGCCTCGCCATCGATTCGTTCCCGCCCGGACAACGGCCCAGGCAACGAGCCGCCACTGCGGGTTCTGAGCTTCTTTTCTGGTGCGATGGGCCTTGATCAAGGTCTGGAGCTCGCCGGCTTGCAAACGCTTCTGGCTTGCGAGAACGACCGCGCGAGCAGGGCAACCATCGCGGCTAACCGGCCGGACATCCCGATCCTCGAAGACATCAACAAGTACTCCGCGTCGGACGTGCGGGCCGCAGCGGGGTTGACCTCGGACGAGCCGATCGATGTGGTCGCAGGAGGCCCCCCCTGTCAAGCGTTCAGCACCGCGGGCGCTCGGCGCGGATTCAGCGACGATCGAGGAAACGTCTTCCTGAAATTCATTTCTCTGGCGTCTGAGTTGGATCCAGAGTTTGTAGTAATAGAGAACGTTCGGGGCTTGCTTTCGATGCCCGCCGCGAACGCCGGCAGTGCGGGAGATCGATACAATCATCGGTTCGGCGCGATCGAGTTGGTATCGGATCGACTTCGTGACGCAGGCTACGAGGTGACTTTCAACTTGTACAACGCGGCTAACTTTGGAGTTCCGCAGGTGCGTGAGCGAGTCGTGCTAGTTGCTGCGCGAGGTCGTCGTTTGCCCTACCTCATGCCGACTCACAGCAATGACCCTTCGTTCGGTCTCGCGCCGTGGCAAACGCTTCGCGAGGCGATTTCCGACCTAAGCGGGCGGTCTCACCAGCACGAGGAGTTCCCCGAGAAGCGTCTCAGGTTCTTTCGACTCCTGGGGGAGGGTCAGTACTGGCGACACCTCCCAACTGAGTTGCATGCCGAAGCAATGGGGAAGAGTCTTATGCTGGGCGGCGGAAAGACGGGCTTCTATCGACGCCTCGCATGGGACAAGCCGTCCCCGACGCTAGTTACGAGTCCCACGATGCCGGCGACCGATCTCGGACATCCGGAAGATCTGCGACCCCTCAGCGTCGAAGAGTATCGACGTATTCAGCAGTTCCCTGACTCCTGGCATATCGAAGGCAAAATTCGCGATAAGTATCGTCAGCTCGGCAACGCTGTGCCCGTGGGGCTCGGACGAGCCATCGGCGACCTCATCGTTCGAGCCCGGCGAGGTCAGTATATGGATCCTCCAGCGAGCTTCCCGTTCTCGCGCTACAAACTCACCTCGGATCGTGACTTGCTGGCGAACTTCTCGCCCGCGGCGCGAACATAGGCACGGAAACCTTCCTCCGACAGCGTGCCGGCAGCCTCGACAGGGAACGAGTCCCAGTTGGTTCTGCCTTTCTTAGCATGGAAGCGCCACCACTTCGAGATATCGGTTCCCTTGCGGATCGCAGAACTGGATGAATTTTCAGTATTGTTACGGCTCTTCACCTGTAGGGCATGCCACTCTGTGCGCCCGTCAGGGGTGTGCTTGATGAAGTCGACCGCTCGAACCGAGCTTCCAGAGCACCAGACCCATCCGAGCGGCTCGAGCTCTTGAGCGATGTAGCGCTCAAGTAGTTCGCCGGAGAGGTTCTCTGCGACCATCGCGAGACGGTGAGATTGCACCGCGCGCGGCAGCTCCGCGGGGGCGAATCCATAGAAGGTCTCCAGGATGTCGTCCATCAGAGGATCCTCGGCGGTGCCGGGCTGCGCGGGCGCGAGCACTGCGCGCCCCGCTCGGAACTTGTTGCCCAGATTGACCACGTACCCGACCGAGCCCGGCTTCGGAGCCATTGCACCTCTGCCCACCGAAGGCATCAAGGCAGGCGAGTAGTCGAGGAAGTCCAACACAACTTCAAACTTGGAGCGCAGGACACCGTCGAACTTGAGTCGCTGAAGCGCCTGCTCGATGGCGCTGGATGACAGAGATGACAGCACGCTCACCATCGACGCTCCACTATCTCGATGCGCCTTGGCGCACGTCCGCAAAGAGAGATCTCTTGCTGACTCCCATACTACGTGAGCATGCGTCACTAATCAAGCGCGTCAGCAGTGTTCGGTCACCGCCCGGCGTGGATCTCGCCCAGTCCGGAGAAGACCTCGGGCGCGGTCGTGCTGCAACTACGAGGCGTCCGAGGGCAGCTCGTACTCGAACTGAAGGTTGCGGAGCTGCCAATCTTCGGGGTACCAGTCTTGCCAGCGCCTGAGCTCGCCCCCATAGCAGACATACTGCTGATCATCGTCTTTCTCGAACTGTATGGCATCCACCACGACGAGGTCGGTGTAAGGGTAAACCCGAGCATTTTGCACTTCGTTCGAAGTGAGTAGCACGGTTCCAACCTTGGGGAGCGAGGATCCTTTAACCTCTACGCGCCGGATCTTGCTGGCCAGCGTCAACTCGAGGTCGTACGGCTTGCCCAGCTCAATGACATCTCGCGCACCACGCCGCTCATACCACTGACGCGCTGCCGTCACCGAGTACCGCTCGATCGCAAGACGAAGCTGAGTGTCGGACAAGAATCGCGGCCCGCCCCTTGTTGCGGTCGTTGGAACGCGTGGCAACGCCTGGCCGGTCTTAACGTCGAATGCTACGGGAAGCTCCAGTCCCACGAGCGCAAGAATTTCGAAGAGCTCCACAGGGAACTTGGTAAAGTACGCCTGGTGGGCCCGCAACGATCGGTATGGCGAGAAGTTGAATGGGAAGTACTTGTAATTGTCGTAGGCTGATTCAAGGACTGCCTGTGCGCGCATCAACTGCGCCTCAACCTCACGCACGTCGGTCAGCGAGATGACTCGCTCGAACGCCTCGAATTCTGCTAGCGGTACAATCCAACACTCCTGAGCCCGGCCGGCCCAAACCCTGTTTCCGACACTGGCGCCCTCCAGGACGACTGACGTCCCGATGAAGCCTTCCCCGCTGCGCCAGTGCAGCACCACGTCGCCCGGCATCACGAACTGCAGCAGCTTGTGTGACCAGTTCTTCGATATCGGGGCGAACAGTTCCTCCCCCTGCAGCGGTCGGCTCAGCTTCTCCATCCAATATCTTTGCGCTGGATAGTTCTTCCACCATGCATGCATAGCGGCAGCATAGAGGCGCCGCGCGCGAGCCCCGGACGCGCGCAACCTTTCGACCCGAGCGTCACCTGCGTCTCATCCGCGCGCGAGTCCGGACGCGCAACCTTTTCGGCCCGAGTGTCACACTCCGTCACATCCCGCCGCGCTATCTGACAGCGTGAGACCATGGAAGGCGACCCTCCGCATCCGCACCGGGAGCCTCCCCCATGATCACGATCGACCACGTCAGCCGGCGCTTCGGCGACGGCCCCGACGCCGTCGTCGCGCTCGACGACGTCTCCATCGAGGTGCAGCGCGGCGAGATCTTCGGCGTCGTCGGGCAGTCGGGCGCCGGCAAGTCGACGCTGCTGCGCACCGTCAACGCGCTCGAGCGGCCCGACTCCGGCACCGTGACTGTCGACGGCACCGTCATCACCGGGCTCGAGGGCCAGGCGCTGCGGCAGGCCCGCCACAAGATCGGCATGGTCTTCCAGCACTTCAACCTCGTCGGCAACCGCACGGTCGCGCAGAACGTGGAGTTCGCGCTCGAGGCGGTCGGCGTCAAGGGCGACGAGCGCCGCCGCCGGGCGCTCGAGATGCTCGACCTCGTCGGGCTCGCCCACCGCGCCGACGACCGGCCCGCGCAACTGTCCGGCGGCCAGCGCCAGCGCGTCGGCATCGCTCGCGCGCTCGCCTCGCAGCCCGACGTGCTGCTGAGCGACGAGGCGACGAGCGCGCTCGACCCCGAGACCACTCGGCAGATCCTCGACCTCATCAAGCGCCTCTCGGGCGAACTCGGCCTCACCGTGCTGCTCATCACCCACGAGATGGACGTCGTCAAGCGCATCTGCGACTCCGCCGCCCTCATGGAGCAGGGCCGGGTCGTCGAGCAGGGCGCGCTCGAGCAGCTCATCCGCACGCCCGGCTCGCGCGTCGCGGCCGAGCTCTTCCCGGTCGGCGAGGCGCACTACACGCCCGGCCACCGCATCATCGACGTCACCTACACGGGGCTGAGCGCCGACCGACCGGTCATCGCGCAGCTCTCGCGCGACTTCGGCCTCGACGTGTCGATCCTGGGCGCCGCACTGGAGACGATCCGCGGCCATCAGGCCGGCCGCACGCGCCTCGCCGTGCCCGGTGACGCATCCGTCGCCCTCAAGGTGATCAACCGGCTCACGTCGCAGGGCGTGACCGCGTGGGAGGTGCACCCGTGATCGACCCCGCCGCGCCGGAGTTCTGGCCGCAGCTCTTCGCCGTGCTCCTCGAGGGCACGTGGGAGACGCTCTACATGACGGCGATCGCGATGGCGATCACGTTCGTCGTCGGGCTGCCGCTCGGCATCGTGCTCGTCGGCACCGAGCCCGGCCGCTTCCTCGAGGCGCCGCTCGGGCAGCGCTGGCTCGGCCGCGCGATCAACGCGGTGCTCGGCTTCGTCGTCAACCTCGGCCGCTCGGTGCCGTTCATCGTGCTGATGATCGCGCTCATCCCGGTGACGCGCTGGCTGCTCGGCTCGTTCATCGGCACCGGCCCCGCGATCGTGCCGCTCACGCTCGTCGCGATCCCCTTTTTCGTGCGCGTCGTCGAGATCGCCGTGCGCGAGGTCGACCCGGGCCTGTTCGAGGCGGCCGAGTCGCTCGGCGCCTCCCGCTGGCTCGTCGTGCGGCGCGTGCTGCTGCCGCAGGCGTGGCCGGCGATCGCGCTCGGCACCGCCACGACCGTCACCTCGATCATCAACTTCTCGGCGATGGTCGGCGTGGTCGGCGGCGGCGGCCTCGGCAACGTCGCCCTCACCTACGGCATGCAGCGCTACAGCGCGCTCCACATCGTCTTCGTCGTCATCATCCTGTTCGTCATCGTGCAGGTCGTGCAGTGGCTGCTCACTCGGCTCGCACGACGCCTCAGCGGCGCCACCCCCGCCGCCGGCCGCACCGCCCGACGGACCGAGCGCGCCGCGCTCGACCTCGACGACGCATCCATCGTCTCCGCGCCGACGCGCGGCGACACCGACTCCCCCACTCGTTAGGAACCGCCCATGGCCAAGCGCCGCTCCCTGCTCACCGCCCTCGCCGCCGGCGCGACCGTCGTCGCGCTCACCGCCTGCTCCTCCGGCGCCGCCGACACCGCCGCCCCCGAGGACGGATCGCTCGGCACCGTCCGCGTCGGCGCGCTCCCCGTGCCGGCCGGCGACATCCTGAACTGGGTCGACGAGAACCTCGCGGATGCCGAGGGTCTCGACATCGAGTACGTCGAGTTCACCGACTACAACACCCCGAACCCCGCACTCACCGACGGCTCGACCGAGGCGAACCTCTTCCAGAACGCGACGTTCATGGAGACCTACAACTCGCAGGCGGGCGGCTCGCTCGTCTCGGTGGGCGAGGTCTACCTGCCGGCCGCCGCCTTCTACTCCGACTCGCTCACCTCGATCGACGAGCTCGGCGAGGGCGCGACGATCGCCATCCCGAACGACCCGACCAACGAGGCGCGCGCGCTCGAGATCCTCGCGGCCGAGGGGCTCATCGAGATCGCCGAGGGCGCGACGAACCTCGACGGCATCACCGCGAACCCGTCGAACTTCCGCTTCACCGAGGTCGAGAACGCGACGCTGCCGCTCGCGATCCCCGACAACGACGCGGTCTTCGTCACCGCCTCGTTCGCGCTGCCGGCCGGCCTCACGCAGGACCAGGCGATCCTCACCGAGGGCGACGACTCGGAGTACTTCAACGTGCTCGCCACGACGCCCGAGCTCGAGAGCGACCCGCGCATCGCGAAGCTCTACGAGCTGCTGACCTCGGAGGAGACGCAGGAGTACATGCTCGAGACGTGGGGCGGGCTGATCGTGCCGATCGCCGGCTGATCCACCGCCTTCTTCCCACCGCGCCGCGTGCTCTGAGCACGCGGCGCGGTCGTCGTCGTGGGGCGCGTTGGCATGTCAGTGGTCACCCCTAGTCTTCGCGCAACGAGGTCGGGAGTGGATGTGGGAGGCCCCATCTACCCTCCTCGCAAGGGAGGCAGCGATGTCGAGCACCGAGCGGGCAGGAGCGGCGGTCCAGGCCGCTCGCGCGCTGCTCGCCGACGCTCCGTCCTTCCCCTCCGCGCCGCGCGATGACGTCATCGAGATGCTCGGGAGGGTTGCCGAGCTCTCCCGCATCGTCGACACGCTCCAGGTGCGGCTCGCGCACGAGGTCGAGGAGCGCTCGCAGGGCCCGACTGACGAGCCGCTGTGCCTCGTGCTTGGCGCGCGGCATGCGAAGGAGGCCGTCGGCCGCGCGTTCGGCGTCCGCCCCGGCCGCGCGCTCGAGCTGCTCGTCATGGCCCGCGCGACCTCCGCCTCGCTCGGCCTCACCGGCGCCGAGATCGCCGCGAAGTACCCGGCCATCGCGGCCGCGCTCGCCGATGCCGAGCTGTCGTTCGCGCAAGCGCACGCGATCCTGACCACGCTCGATCCGGCCGCGGCCCGCGCGGACGGCGAGCAGTTCGCGCTCGCCGAGCAGACGCTCGTGCGGCACGCGACCGACCCCGCGATGCCGCTGCCGCCGGAGCAGCTCACGGCGCTCGCCCGCCGCTGCGTCGCGATCCTCGACCCCGACGGGGTACTCCCGAACGACGAGAAGCAGCGGGCGCTGCGGTCCCTGCGCATCCGGCAGCAGCCCGACGGCTCGTGGCTGACGGTCATCCGCTCCCCCGCAGAGGACGGCTCGAAGCTCAAGGCGATGACGGATGCGTTCAGCGGCCCGCGCGTCAAGGTCGCCTTCCACGACGACCGCTGCGCGCGGGCCGGCTGCGACGGCACCGACTGCGACGCCGAGGGCTCCCTCGATGACCGCAGCCCCGAGCAGAAGGCGCACGACGCGCTCATCGCCGCCGTGAGCGCGTACGCCGCCTCCGGCGACGCGCCGCTCGCCGGCGGCGAGCCGCCCGTGCTCACCTACGTCGGGACGATCGACGCCTACACCGCCCATGTGCAGGGTGTGCCGCATCACGAGCGCACGCTCACGATCGAGCACACGGGCAGCCTCGTCCCGATCGAGGGCGTCGACCAGCTGCTCTGCTTCGCCGACGTCAACCGGCTCATCGTCGACGAGGACGGACACCCGCTGTGGCTGAGCCGCGCGAAGCGGCTGTTCACGAGGGCGCAGAAGCGGGCCCTCGCCAAGCGCGACAAGGGCTGCCGCGTGCCCGGCTGCGGCATGCCGGTCGCCTGGTGTGAAGCGCACCACATCATCCCCTGGCAGCTCGGCGGCAAGACCGACATCGACAACGGCATCCTCGTCTGCGCGTACCACCACCACGAGATCCACGCCGGCCGATTGCGGGTCGAGAAGGCCGGGCCGCGGCCGGGCCAATGGCGCATCGTCGCCGAGCTGCAACCCGCGCGCACCCGCACCGCCGTCCTCGCGTTCGCGGGTCTGCAGACACCGTCTGAGAGCGCGCGAAGCCTCGCCGCAGCCGCGCCCGCATCGCTCGCGGTGAAGGTGCCTGAACTGCCCGAGCGCGGCAGCGAGCTGCGTGTCGCGCCCCCGACTGAGCCGGCTGCTCAGGGCTCGGGCGGCCAGGTCGAGCGCTCCATCCGGCCACCGCGGCGGCACCGGCAGCCGAGCATCGTGACCGGGCACCGGCTCCGCGCCCTGCTCGAGCGGCATGGCCGTGCTCGGCAGCACCGCGCCCGCGCCGACGTGCTGCCGAGACCGGGAATCGTGCTCCGCCGCTGATCGATTTCGCTGATCGAACGGCCCCGCTCTCGGCGTGCGCACCGCGCATCCCACTCCATGCAGCGCGCGAGGGGCATGCTTGAGGGATGCACTCCCCTCGTGACGCCGGTCGGCACCCGTCTGCGTCCGCTTCGTCGGCCGCCCGAGTGACGGCGCACGAGGGCAAGGCCGCCGGCATGCGGCAGCTCGCCGCCTCGGTGCCGATCCGCACGGCCGCGAGCGGCGCGCAGATCGCCATCCCGATCCTCGTCGTCTCGATCACGGGCGACATCGCGCTCGGGGCCGCGCTCGCAGCGCTCGCGCTCGTGCCGAGCATCATCGCCGCGCCGCTCGTCGGCGCGATCCTCGACCGCGTGCACCGGCCAAGGCCGCTCATGATGGGCGCGGCCGCCGGCACCGCCGTCGCGTACGGCCTCGCGGCCGCGCTCGACCCGCTGCCGGTGTGGCTCGTCGCCGTCGCGCTCGTCATCAGCGGCCTGCTCAACCCGTTCGGCTTCGGCGGGCTCTCGAGCTTCGTCGCGCCCGCGGGCACCGACGCGCGCCGCGCGTACGCGCTCGACGCGCTCAGCTACAACCTCTCGGGCGTCGCCGGGCCCGCGCTCGTCGCGCTGCTCGCGCCGACGCTCGGGCCCCGCTGGGCGCTCGCCGCGATGGCGGTGATCGGGCTCGTCTCGCTCGTGGCCTACCCGCTGCTGCGCATCGAGCGGCGCGAGGCGGAGCGCAAGGGCCTGTGGCGCTCGATCGGCGCGGGGCTCGTCGCCCTCTCGACGCACCGGCCGCTCGCGACGATCACCGTCTCGGGCACCCTCGTCGAGTTCGGCCGCGGCATCATGCCCATCGCCGCGATCGGCATCGCCCTCATCGCGACGGGCGACGCTGCCGCGAGCGCGTTCATCGTCACCGCCTTCGCGATCGGCGCGCTCATCGGGGCGCTCATCGAGCCCATCCGGCGCACGAGCGCGTCCGCGCAGGCGACGATGCTCGTCGGATTCGGCCTCACGGGGCTCGCGACGCTCGCCGCCGCGCTCGACCTCGGCTTCTGGTGGACGATCGTGCTCGTCGGCCTCTCCGGCGCCTGCAGCGCCGCGCCCACGGCGGCGATGCTGACGCTGCGGCGCCTCGAGAGCCCCGACGACGTCGTCGCGCAGGTCTTCACCGTCGGCTCGGCGCTGCGCACGACGGCGAGCGCGGGCGGCACTGCTGTCGCCGGGCTGCTCGCCGGGCTCGACCCGCTGCTGCTGCTCGCGGCCTCGGGCGCCGTGTGGATCGTGGGCGCGCTCACCATGCTCGCGTTCCCGCGCCGCGCGCGCTGACGCGCGGGGTCCCGCTCAGGCCGCGGGGACCTCGGCAGGCGGCACGGCCTCGGGCTGTCCGTCCGCGGCGACGGCTGCAGCCGCGCGACCGCGCGGCGCGTCGTCGGCGGGCGACCACGGCGTGACGCCCGCGGTCTCGTGGAAGCGCGTGAACGCATCCGCCGTCACCCCTTGGCGCTCGAACTCGGCCGCGAGCGTCGCCCACGAAGCGAGCTCGGGGAGGGCGCGCCGCAGCGTCCAGTCGTGCCAGAGGACGAGGCGCAGCATGGGCGAGATGGCCGCCGCGCCCTCTCGTCGGGGGAAGGCGAGCAGCGCTTGCGCCCAGGCCTCGGCGTCCGTACGGCGCCATCCGACCCACACGCTCGGCTCGGGCACCGTGCGTGCCCGGTCGTCCTGCAGCATCCGTCTTCTCCCTCGAGCGGCGCGACGTGCGCCATGGGTGACAGTACGGGCTACCGGTGACGACACTCAACCGAAACTGAGGAAATTCGCGCCTCACATCGAGATGCACGCGCGAAATCGGTGCTAAGCGGGCTCCGCATCGTGATTCGTGCGCGCCGCCGCCGGCGGGTCCACCTCTGCTGGAGCAGGCGCGAGCTCGGGGTTGCGGCGGGCGACGATGCGACGCAGCACGGCCACGCCGATCACGACGACGATGGGGAAGGCGACGGCGATGCCGACCGCCTGCAGCACAGCGGGGTCGAGCAGCTCAGCGAGAGTCATGATCACGCGCCCGCTTCCAGGCGCCGTCGACGAGCGTCAGCTCGATCGATCCGCCGTGCTCAGCGGGGCACGCGAGGCGCACGGACGTCATGCCCGCGCCTGCGATGAGGTGTGCGATGTCTAGGTTGGGCTTCGAGGAGATGAGGGCCGAATGAGTGCGACCGCGGACGGAGGCGTTGAGCTCGGCGAGGATCTCGTCGATGTCTGCATCCGTGTAGACGACGTTCTTGACTGAGTCGATGCTGATGGATCGAGCGTACCCCAATGGGGTACACAGGTGGTCGATAGGTTCTCAGCTCTCCGCCCTCCCCCGCGCGACGGAGCGCAGACGGCGCCTCTGCCCGCCGCACGGCTGAGGCACCGCCTCGACGGCCCGCCTAGGCTCGACGCATGCCCGTGCGCAAGGCCCCCGACGCGACCTCGATGCGCGCCGACGCCATCCTCGCCGGCGTGCTCGCCGCCGTCGGCTGCCTCATGGTGGCGCTCACCGACATGACCGGTCTCCAGTTCGAGAGCACGCCCATCTGGGCGCCGCTGCTGGCCGCGATCGTGCTGCCGCTGCCGCTCGTCTGGCGGCGGCGGTTCCCCGTGCCGGTCGCGATCGCGCAGATCGTCATCTACGTCGCCGCGGGCGAGGCGGGCGCCCTCGAGCTCTACGCGTCGCAGGTCGCCCTCTTCCTGGGGTTCTACTCGATCGGTGCGTGGGATCCCGACCGGCGGCGCGCGTTCTGGTCGCGCGTCGTGATCTCGCTGCTGATGGCGGCGTGGCTCGCGGCCTCGGCGGTGCGCGGCTTCTTCGACCCCGAGACCGGCGAGCGCGGCGTCTCGGCGTTCTTCGCGCTGCTCATAATCCAGGTGGTCGTCAACGCCGCCTACTTCGGCGGCGGGTGGATCTTCGGCGACCGCGCCTGGCGCTCGGCGATCGAGCAGGAGCGGCTCGCCGCCGCCCACGCCGAGATCGGGGCGCAGCAGGCGCAGCTCGCCGACCAGGCCGTCTCGCTCGAGCGGCTCCGCATCGCGCGCGAGCTGCACGACGTCGTGGCGCACCACGTGTCGGCGATGGGCGTGCAGGCCGGCGCCGCGCGCCGCGTGCTCGCGACCGATCAGGAGAAGGCGGCGGATGCGCTCCGGCACGTCGAGGCGTCGGCACGGGAGGCGATCACCGAGCTGCGCTCGCTCGTCGTCACGCTCCGCTCCGAGGACGAGGGCGCGGCCGCGGCGCCCGAGCTCGACGCGCTGCCCTCGCTCGTCGAGTCGGCGCGCGCGAGCGGGCAGCGGGTGACGCTCTCGACGATCGGCGAGGAGCGCCCGGTGACGCCCATGGTCGGTCTGACGGCGTTCCGCATCGTGCAGGAGGCGCTCACGAACGCGCGCAAGCACGCCGGCCCGGTCGCCGAGGTCGACGTGCGCGTGCGCTACCTGCCCGACGAGCTCGAGGTCGAGATCGCCGACGACGGCCACGGCGGCGGCGCGGGTGAGCACGGTGCGGGCGCCGGCGTGCTCGGCATGCGGGAGCGCGTCGCGGCGCTCGGCGGCGCGCTCGAGGTGGGGCCGCGCTCGCGCGGCGGCTGGCTCGTGCGGGCGCGGATCCCGGCGCACGGCGGCCGCAGCGCGGCGACCGACGGGATCGCGGAGGAGCTCGAGGAGCCCTCGTCCACCGCGGCGTCCGCCGGCTGACCGCGGCGATCAGGGGCAGCGCGCGTAGCTCGCGGCCGGCTGGCTGATCGTCGGGAGCCCGCCGAGCACGAGCACCTCGTCGGGCTCGGCGGTGATGAGCGCGCTGCGCGTGGCCGCCGGCATGCACCACTGCCGCGACAGCAGCAGCGGCGCACCGTCGGCGCCGGCCGCGGCCGCACCGGCGAGCGCATCGGGGAAGCCGGTGCCGCTCGCGAGGTAGGCGGTGTCGACGACGCCGAACTCGCGCGCGAGCTGCCCCGCGGTCGCGAAGCGGTCGGCGCCCGCATACCGCGCGACGTCGATCCGCGCGCTCGAGAGGCCCGCGGCGATGCCGGTGGAGACCGAGCTCGCGTCGCCGACGACCCCGACCCATCCGACCCCGAGCCGGTCGAGCGTCTCGCGCGTCGCGGCGTCGAGGGTGCTACTGCCGCCGTTCACCAGCAGCACGGGGCCTTGGCGGCGCGCCGCGACCGGGCCCGCCGCGAGCGCGTCGGGGAACTTGAGACCCGTCGCGACGAGGGCGGAGCCTGCGGAGTCGAAGGCGTGCTCGGCGATGAGCCGGCTCGTGTGGAAGCGGTCGGTGCCGCCGAGCCGCACGACCGTGCGCGCCGGAGCGAGCCTCCGCACCGCCGTCTCGACCGCCGCCGACACCGAGGGCTCGGCGCCGACGATCACGACCTCCGTCGGCTGCAGGCGCTGGATCTCCTGCAGCACCGCGGCGGGCGCGCTGCCACGGGGCGTGAGGAGCACGGAGCCACCCTGCGCCGCGGCCGCGGGGCCGGCGGCGAGGCCGTCGGGGAAGCTCTCGCCGCTCGCGAGGTGGACGACCTGCGCCCGCTGCGGGAACGCGCGGCCCGAGATCCGACGAGCGCGGCGATGAGGCTGGCGACGATCGTCCGTGATCTTGCGCGCATCCGTCGTCCTCCATCGGGCAGCGGGGTCCGGCTCAGCATGCGGGTGCGCATCGCGCGGGTAGCGTTGAGGGGTGACGCGCATCCTGCTGGTGGACGATCAGGCGCTCGTGCGCGCGGGCTTCGAGACCATCCTCTCGTCGGAGCACGGCTTCGAGGTCGTCGGGCAGGCGAAGGACGGCGCCGAGGGCGTGCGGCTCGCCGCCGAGCTGCAGCCCGACGTGATCTGCATGGACGTGCAGATGCCCGTGATGGACGGGCTCGAGGCGACGCGCGCGATCTGCGCGAGCGACTCGCACGCGGCCGTGCTCATGCTCACGACCTTCGACCGCGAGGACTTCCTCTTCGAGGCGCTCTCGGCCGGCGCCTCGGGCTTCCTGCTCAAGACCGCCGAGCCCGAGCAGCTCATCGACGCCGTGCACGCGCTCGCCCGCGGCGACGCGCTCCTCTCCCCCGAGGTCACGCGGCGCGTGATCGAGCGGTTCGCGGCGCAGACCGCGCCCGCGGGCGCCGGGTCGCGCCCGACGGCGCCCGACGCATCCGCCGATCTCTCCCCGCTCACCGACCGCGAGCGCGAGACCCTCCTGCTGCTCGCCCGCGGCAGGTCGAACGCCGAGATCGCGAAGGAGCTCTTCGTCGGCGAGGCGACCGTGAAGACGCACGTGTCGAACGTGCTGCTGAAGCTCGGCATCCGCGACCGCATCCACGCCGTCATCTGGGCGTACGAGCACGGGGTGATCGCGCCCCGTGGCTGACCGGGCCGAGCACCGGCGCCGCATCCCCGCGGTCGCGGTGCTGTGGTTCGCGCTCTCGGCCGCCGGCCTCGTCGGCACGATGTGGTTCAACGTCGCGTTCGTGCTCGAGTCGGGCGGCGCCGACTACTTCGGCGCGTGGTTCGCGAACGCGGCGACCGCCTCGGCCTCGACCGATCTCGTCGTCGTCGCCGTCGCGGCGGCGATCTTCATGGTCGTCGAGGGCACGCGGCTCGGATGGGCGAAGCGGGCCTGGGTGCTCGTCGCGCTGAGCGCCGTCACGGCGATCGCGTTCACGTTCCCGCTCTTCCTCGGGCTGCGGGCGGTCGCGCTCGCGAGCCGCGACGCCGAGGCCCGCGCCTGACGCGGATCAGGGGTTGGCGAGCAGGCCGGCGACCTGGTCGAGCGCGCCCGGCACGAGCCGGTAGTACGCCCAGGTGCCGCGCTTCGAGCGCGTCAGGAAGCCGGCGTCGACGAGCACCTTGAGGTGGTGCGACACGGTCGGCTGCGAGAGGCCGAGCGGCTCCGTCAAGTCGCACACGCACGCCTCGCCATCGGCGTGCGCCGCGACCATCGACAGCAGGCGCAGCCGTGCCGGGTCGGCGAGCGCCTTGAGCGCGCGCGAGAGCGTCGCTGCGGCATCCGTGACCATCACCTCGCGGGTGACGGGCGAGCAGCACGCCTGCAGGTCGGTCAACGGGAGCGCGGCGGTCGGCATGCATCCATCGTGGCACATGCATTGACATCCGTCGATGGATGCGATCAGAATGCATCGACGATGATCGATGGAAGGAGGTGCGCGATGGATTCCGAGACGCTGTGCGGCGAGCTGGGCTGCCCGCCCGAGCTCGACCAGGACTGCTGCTGAGCAGACCGGCCGCTCCTGCGTGCACCAGGGGCGGCCCTTGCTCGAGAATGGAACCGATGACCGATACGAAGCCCACCGTCCTGTTCGTCTGCGTCCACAACGCCGGCCGCTCGCAGATGGCCGCCGGCTACCTGCAGCACCTCGCGGGCGACCGCGTCGAGGTGCGCTCCGCGGGCTCGGCCCCGAAGGACACCATCAACCCGGTGGCCGTCGAGGCGATGCGCGAGGAGGGCATCGACATCGCCGCGAACCGGCCGAAGGTGCTCACGACGGATGCGGTGCGCGAGTCCGACGTCGTCATCACGATGGGCTGCGGCGACGCGTGCCCGATCTTCCCCGGCAAGCGCTACGAGGACTGGGAGCTCGACGACCCCGCCGGGCAGGCGCTCGAGGCCGTGCGCCCGATCCGCGACGACATCAAGCGGCGCGTCGAGGCGCTGCTCGCCGAGCTCGCGCCCTCAGCCTGACTCGGGCCAGCGCTCGACGCGAGCCCCGAGCGCGACCGCGTCGTGCGGCGCGTGGCCGTGGATGTCGTTGTCGAAGTACACGTAGACGTCGCGCGGGCGTCCGTCGGGCGTCGCCGCACCGCTCGTCCAGCCGCGGATGCGCTCGGCCCAGCCGTCGAGCTCGGCCGGCGTGTAGCCGCTCGCGTAGAGCTCGCGCGAGCCGTGCAGGCGGATGTAGACGAAGTCGCTCGTCACCTCGCCGAACGCGGGCCAGCGCCCCGCGGTGTCGGCGACCGCGAGCGCCACGTCGTGCGTGCGCAGCAGCTCGGCCGCCTCCGGGGTCTCGAACGAGCGCGCGCGAGGTTCGAGCACGTGCCGGAGGGGCGCATCCGTCACCTCCTCGACCCACGCGCGGCCGACCATGCGCTCGTCGTGGCGCCGCGCGAGCGCGAGCGCCTCGGCCGTCGAGCGCGGCAAACCGGCGAAGAACGCCTCGAGCACCTCGACGTCGAGCTCCTGTCGCTCGGGCAGCTGCCACAGGATCGGCCCGAGCTTCGCGCCGAGCGCGAGCACACCGGAGGCGAAGAAGTTGGCCATCGCCGTCTCGACGTTCCGGAGCCGCAGCATGTGCGTGATGAAGCGCGGCCCCTTGACGGCGAAGACGAAGCCCTCCGGCACCGCGTCGCGCCAGCGCTCGTAGCTCGCCGGCCGCTGCAGTGAGTAGAACGAGCCGTTGAGCTCGACGCTCGACATGCGCTCGCCGACGTACTCGAGCTCGCGCCGCTGCACGAGGCCCTTCGGGTAGAAGTCGCCGCGCCAGCTCGCGTAGCGCCAGCCCGAGATGCCGACGCGCGCCCGACCGGAGGGCTCGCTCGGGCGGGTCGGCGTCATGCCGCCACTCTCGCACCCGCGCGTCCGAGCGGTCTGAGCGCTCCCCTTGACACGACGGATGCGTCGGCGCACCATGTAAGCAGTTGCTTACGCAGAGGAGGTGGCCGGGTGCCGATCGCGACCGATCCGCTCTCGCGCATCTTCTTCGCGCTCGCCGACCCGACGCGGCGGGCGATGCTCGAGCGGCTCGCCGCCCGGACCCAGACCGTGGGCGAGCTCGCGGCGCCGTTCGCCGTCAGCCGCCCGGCGATCTCGCAGCACCTCGGCGTGCTCGAGGAGGCCGGGCTCATCGAGCGCACCCGGCAGGGCCAGTGGCGCTCGTGCGCGCTGCGACCCGAGGGGCTCGACGACGCCGAGGCGTGGGTCGCCGAGCACCGCGCCGCGTGGCAGTCGCGGTTCGACCGCCTCGACGAGGTGCTCGCCGACCTCGCCCGCGGTCACGACGCATCCGAAGCCTGACGCGGACGCCCCGTCCGCACCCACACCGCAAGGGAGCAGTGATGGACACGAGGAAGCAGTTCACGATCACCCGCGAGTTCGCGGCGCCGCGCGAGGCCGTGTGGCGCGCGTGGACCGATCCGGCGATCGCGGCGCAGTGGTGGCACCCGCACGAGGTCGTCACGCCGCCGGCGTCGGTGCGGATCGACCTGCGGGTCGGCGGCACGTACGAGTACCTGATGATCGCGCCGGACGGGAGCGAGTACCCGACGGGCGGGCAGTACCTCGAGGTCGACGAGCCGTCGCGGCTGCGGTTCTCGTGGGCCGACCCCGGCGACTCGGTCGAGGAGGCGATGCTCATCACGATCGATCTCGCCGAGCTCGACGGCGGGCGGTGCGAGATGACCTTCCACCTGCAGGGCGTGGACGAGGACCGCGTGAGCGCGACGAGCGTCTCGCAGGGCTGGGCCGAGGCCTTCGAGGAGCTCGACGACGCGCTCGCGAGCACCGCGGGAGAAGCGGTCGCGCGATGACGCTCGAGCCGATCGCCGAGGGCGTGCTCGTGCACGAGAGCGAATGCATCCAGAGCCGCGCGACCGTCGTGCTCGGTCCCTCGGGCGCGCTCGTCGTCGACCCGGGCATCACGCGCGCCGAGCTCGCCGGGATCGCGGCCGCGCTGCGCGGGCTGCGGCAGCCGGTCGTCGCCGCCTTCGCGACCCATCCCGATTGGGACCACGTGCTGTGGCACGCCGAGCTCGGCGAGGCGCCGCGCTTCGGCACGGCGGCGTGCGCGGCGGCGACGGCCGAGCTGCTCGCGCGACCCGGCTGGCAGGAGGAGCTCGCACCGTGGCTGCCGCCGGAGTTCATCGACGACATCCCGATGGAGCTGCTCGGCCTCATCACCCCGGTGCCGGATGCGTCGACGCACGTCCCATGGGATAGCACGGCAGTGCGGATCCTCGAGCACCGCGGGCACGCCGCGGGCCACGCGGCGCTGCTCGTGGAGGAGCGCGGCGTGCTCGTCGCGGGCGACATGGTCTCGGACATCCTCGTGCCCTTCCTCGACCTGGGCGCGTCGGATCCGATCGGCGACTACCTCGCCGGCCTCGACGTGCTTGAAGGCGTCGCCGCGGCGGTGAACGCCTTCGTGCCGGGCCACGGCTCGGTCGGCGACGGCGCCGAGCTGCGCGCGCGGATCGCACTCGATCGCGCCTACGTGACGGCGCTCCGCGACGGCGAAGAGCCCGCCGACCCGCGCATCGGCTCGTCGGCGCCACTCGACTGGATGGTCGACGTGCACCGCGCGCAGGCCGACGCCCTCGCGGGTCGACCGCTCGTCGAGTAGCGCGGGCGCGCTCATCGAGACGGAGCGGATCGGTCTCGATACGCCGCCTTCGGCGGCTGCTCGGCCAGCGGCGGGATGCGCTGCTCAGCGGTGGAGGGGCGGGGGACACCGCTCCCCCGCTCGGCGGAGCGCGAAGTCCAGCCGTCGGGGGGAGGTGCGGCGCCGGGCGGATTCGTAGATTCGAAGCATGCTCTCCATCCGCTCCATCTCCCGCTCGTTCAAGGGGCACCAGGCGCTCAAGGACGTCTCCTTCGACGTGCGCGACGGCCTGATGACCGGCTTCGTGGGCGCCAACGGCGCCGGCAAGACCACCGCCATGCGCATCATCCTCGGCGTGCTCTCGCCCGACTCGGGCGAGGTGCTCGTCGACGGCCGCCCCGTGACCGCCGACGACCGCGCCCAGTTCGGCTACATGCCCGAGGAGCGGGGCCTCTACCCCAAGATGAAGGTGCACGAGCAGCTCGTCTACCTCGGCCGCCTCCACGGGGTCTCCTCGGCGCGCGCCGCCGCTCGCGCCGACGAGCTGCTCGAGCAGCTCGGCCTCACCGAGCGCCGCGACGACAAGCTCGAGTCGCTCAGCCTCGGCAATCAGCAGCGCGCGCAGATCGCCGCCGCGCTCGTGCACGAGCCGACCGCGCTCGTGCTCGACGAGCCCTTCTCCGGCCTCGACCCGATGGCCGTCGAGACGACGCTCGGCGTGCTGCGCGACGTCGCGCGCACCGGCGCTC
Organism: Agrococcus sp. TF02-05; assembly: GCF_017565345.1. Taxonomy (NCBI): domain Bacteria; kingdom Bacillati; phylum Actinomycetota; class Actinomycetes; order Micrococcales; family Microbacteriaceae; genus Agrococcus; species Agrococcus sp. TF02-05. Next base: position 44,096 of record NZ_JAGEKO010000014.1, read on the forward strand.
CCGTGCTCTTCTCGAGCCACCAGCTCGACCTCGTCGAGCGCCTGTGCGACTCGCTCGTCATCCTCGCGCACGGCCAGGTGCGCGCCGCCGGCACCCGCGAGCAGATCCGCGCCGCGCACACGCGCCCCGAGTGGCTGCTCGAGACCGACGACGCCGGCTTCGTGCGCGGCATCCCGGGCATCGAGGTCATCGACTTCGACGGCGGCCACGTGCGCTTCGCCGCCGACTCCGACGCGCACGCCGACCGCGTGCTCCGCGAGGCGCTCGAGCGCGGCACCGTCCGCAGCTTCGCCCCCTCCATCCGCCCGCTGACCGAGATCTTCCAGGAGGTCGTCCGATGACCACCACCGCTCCCCGCCCGAGCGCGCCGGGCCGCGCCGACGCATCCGTCGCCAACGACCGCGGGCGCACGAGCTTCGCGCAAGCGGCCGGCATCGTCGCGCAGCGCGAGATCATGGTGCAGCTGCGCTCGAAGGCCTTCATCATCTCGACGCTCATCACGCTCGCGCTCGTCTTCGGTGCGGTGCTGCTCTCGTCGATCGGCCCCGAGCTGTTCGACGAGGACACCGAGGTCGCCACGACCGCCGAGATCGCGCCGACCCTCGAGGCGCTCGACGGCCTCGCCGTCGTGCCGGCGGACGACGCGGATGCGGTGCGCGAGGCCGTGCGCGACGGCTCGGCCGACGCGGGCGTCATCGCGGGCGACGGCCCCTCGGGCCTCGTCGTCGTCGGCGACCGCGAGGCTGACGGCGGCCTCATCCAGCTGCTGAGCGTCACGCCCGAGGTCGAACTGCTCGACCCGAACGCGCCCGACCCGATGCTCACCTACTTCATCGGCCTCGCGTTCGGCCTCGTGTTCTTCATGTCGGCGATGACCTTCGGCCAGACGATCGCGCAATCGGTCGTCGAGGAGAAGCAGTCGCGCATCGTCGAGATCATGCTCGCGACGGTGCCGGCCCGTGCGATCCTCGCCGGCAAGGTGCTCGGCAACTCGGTGCTCGCGTTCGGGCAGATCGCGCTCATCGCGGCCGTCACGCTCATCGGCGGCGCGCTCACCGGCTCGCAGCTGCTGCTCGACGGCCTCGGCATGCCGATCGTCTGGTTCGTCGTGCTCTTCACCGTCGGCTTCATCATGCTCGCGGCGCTCTACGCGGCGGCGGCGGCGCTCGTCTCGCGCGCCGAGGACCTCGGCTCGGCCACGAGCCCGCTCATCTTCCTCGTGATGATCCCGTACTTCCTCGTGATCATCTTCAACAACAACCCGCTCGCGCTGCAGATCATGTCGTACGTGCCGTTCTCGGCGCCGGTGGCCGTGCCGATGCGCGTCTACCTGCAGACGACCGAGTGGTGGGAGCCCTACCTCTCGCTCGGCGTGCTCGCGCTCTCGACGGTGCTCGCCATCGCGATCGCGTCGCGGATCTACGAGCGCTCGCTGCTCAAGACCGGCTCGATGGTGAAGTGGCGGGATGCCCTGAAGCGGTAGCTCCGCACTCCAGCACGACGCAAGCCCGTCCGCGCGGTCTCGCGGCCCATCCGCTCGTGTCGAGCGCAGGGCCCGCACGCCGTGCGTGGCGGGCTTGCGTCGTGCCCGGCGGATGCGTTCCTCAGTCGAGGTTGACACGGCGGCGGTTCGGTGGTTCATTAGTCGAGTAATGAACCAACGGAGTGCGATGCGCAGCGCTCTCCCGACCACTAGGAGGCAGGCATGCTCGACGACAGCAAGCCGCTCTTCGTCGCGGTAGCCGAGCAGATCGAGGACGGGATCCTCGACGGCAGCTACCCGGAGGATGCGGCGGTGCCCTCGACCAACGAGCTCGCCGCCTTCCTCCGCATCAACCCTGCGACCGCCGGCAAGGGCCTCGGGCTCCTCGTCGACGCGGGCGTGCTCATCAAGAGGAGAGGGATCGGCATGTTCGTCGCCCCCGGCGCCCGAGCGGCGCTCCGCGAGCGCCGCAAGCTCGCGTTCGAAGACCAGTTCATCGCACCCCTGCTTCGCGAGGCAGCAGCCCTGGGCATCGGCCCGGAGGAGCTCGCGAACATGATCACGAAGGAAGTCGCACGATGACCGCCATCGTCACCACCGACCTCACCAAGCGCTACGCCGAGGTCGACGCCCTCGACGGCGTGACGCTCTCGCTCGAGGAGCACCGCATCCACGGGCTGCTCGGCCGCAACGGCGCCGGCAAGACCACCCTCATGAAGCTGCTCACCGGCCAGGTCTTCGCCTCGAGCGGCTCGATGGAGGTGCTCGGCGGCGACCCGGTCGAGAACGTCGACGTGCTCTCGCAGACCGCGTTCATCCAGGAGAGCCAGAAGTACCCCGACACCTTCCGGCCGATCGACGTGCTGCGCATCGCCGCGGGCGCCTACCCCAACTGGGACCAGGCCTACGCCGACCGGCTCGTCGAGCGGTTCCAGCTGCCGACGAAGCGCCTCATCAAGAAGCTCTCGCGCGGCCAGCTCTCGTCCATCGGCATCGTCGTCGGGCTCGCGTCGCGAGCGCCGCTGACGTTCTTCGACGAGCCCTACCTCGGCCTCGACGCCGTCGCGCGCCGCATGTTCTACGACGAGCTGCTGCACGACTTCGCCGAGCACCCGCGCACGGTCGTGCTCTCGACGCACCACATCGACGAGGTCGCGAACCTGCTCGAGCACGTCGTGATCCTCGACCAGGGCAAGGTGCTCCTCGACGCCGACACCGACGAGCTGCACGACGCGGCACTGACCGTCTCTGGCCGAGCGGACGACGTGGATGCGTTCCTCGCCGGCCGCGAGCCGCTCGAGCACACCCGGCTCGGCTCCCTCGCGACCGCGACGCTCGCCGCGCGCGACGGCGACGAGCGCGCCGCGCGCGAGGCGGGGCTCGACATCTCGCCCGTCTCCCTCCAGGCGCTGTTCGTGCACCTCACGACCGCCAACGCATCCGCCACCGACCCCGCGACCCCGGTCGCGACCGCTTGAGAGGAGTGACCATGCGCATCCGCAACGTCATCCAGCTCCACACCGTCAACCGCATGCAGGCCTTCGGCTGGCCGCTGCTGATCATGCTCGTGTCGCTCGCGATCGTGCTCGTGATCGGCGGACTCGTGATCAACGTCGCGACCTCCCAGGGGGCGGAGTCGCTCACCGAGGCCCGGCAGGGCATGAACACCGGCATGATGTTCAACGGCGCGATCTTCGCGCTGCTCGGCCCGCTCATCGGCTTCGGCTTCACCGCGATGGGGCAGTACTTCCCGCTCGCGCTCGGCCTGGGCCTCACGCGGCGCGAGTTCGCCACCGGCACCGTGCTCGTGTTCGTCTTCAACGCCGCCTTCTACGCCGTCATCGTCACGGTCGGCAAGGTCATCGAGGTCGCGACCGGCGGCTACGGGCTCGGCGTGCGCTTCTTCGACGTCGTCTACACCGGCGTCGGCGAGTGGTGGCAGACACTCATCCAGACCTTCATCCTCATCCTGGGCGTCGCGCTCGTCGGTGCGGCGATCACCACCGCCTTCCACCGCTGGGGCCAGCCGTTCCTCTGGGTCTTCTGGATCGCGCTCGCCGTCGTCGTCGTCGGGATCCTCGCCGGTGCGCTGCTCTCGGAGGGCTTCCGCGGCCTCGTCGTCGACGTCGCCGCGATGGGCTGGGTGCCCTGGATGGTCGTGGCCGCCGGCATCGGTGCCATCGGCGGCGCGATCTGGCTCGCGCTCGTGCGACGGGCGCAGGCTCGGTAGCAGCAGTCTCGGGGCGCAGCGAGAGGGCCCGCCCGCGAGTCGACTCCGACTCGTGGGCGGGCCCTCTTCGCGACTTCAGCCGAGCGGGTCCGCCTGCTGCGGGAGGCCGCCGGGCGGCTGCTCGCCGGCATCGAGGTGCCGCGTCGTGCCGGGCACATCGGCGTCGCCCTTCGGCTCGATCCCCTCGCCCACCGGGGGGATGGCGTGGGCCTCCTCCGGGATCGCGGTCATCGAGCCCGTCTGGGGCGCGTCCGTCATCTGGAACTCCTTCCAGCTGCGCGGGCGGCACCGGCTGGCGCCGCTGGTTCCGCGTCCGACAGTCTCGTCCCCCAACCTGGTGGGCGACTGTGGAGCGCTCCAGAGATTCCGCCGACTCCGCGCGTCAGGGCTGCGCGTCGGCGCCGTCGTCGCTCGCGCCGTCCTGCATCACCTGGCCGGCGCCGCCGAGCTCCGGTCCCGTCGCGCCCTCGGCAGGTGCGCCGGAGCCCGCGAGCGGGTCGTGGATCCCGCCGCTCACCGGGCGCTCGGCGCCGGTGGGCGAGCTCCCGTCGAGCGCCTCGTCGAGCGCGTCCTGCGACTCGGCCGCGACCTGCTGCTCGCCGCCGTCATGCTCGGCGCCGGTCGTGCCGCCGGGCTGCAGGCCGTCGTCCGTTGCATCCGTCATCGGGATCTCCCTCGCTCCGAGCGGGCGACACCGGGCGGCACCGCTGACTCCGCTCCCGCGATCCTCGCCCGCGCACCTGGATCGCGACTGAGCGGCCGCTGGCTCGTCACGCCGAGACGGCCGCGAGCCGGTCGAGCGCCTCGCGCCGCTCGACGGCGTGGTCGAGGATGCGCTGCGGGTAGCCGTGCGCGAGGCCGTCGGGCACCTTCCACGGCTCGTGCACCGCGGCACCGGCGACGTGCCGGAGCTCGGGCACCCAGCGGCGCACGTAGTCGCCGTCGGGGTCGTACCGCTGGCCCTGCAGCACCGGGTTGAAGACCCGGAAGTAGGGCGCCGCATCCGTGCCGGTGCCCGCGACCCACTGCCACCCGTGGCTGTTGGAGGCGAGGTCGCCGTCGGCGAGGTGCTCGAGGAAGAAGCGGGCGCCGTAGGGCCACCACACGTGCAGGTCCTTCGTCAGGAAGCTCGCGGTCACCATCCGCACCCGGTTGTGCACCCAGCCCTCGGCGAGCAGCTGCCGCATGCCGGCGTCGACGAGCGGGAAGCCCGTTCGGCCGGCGCACCAAGCCTCGAAGAGCGGGCCGGGCTCGTCGTAGGCGATGCCGCGCAGCTGGGCGCCGAGGTCGCGCCACGCGGAGGAGGGGTGGCGGAGCAGCACGTCGGCGTAGAACTCGCGCCACGCGAGCTCGGCCTGGAAGCGCTTCAGGGAGCGCTGCGCCGACCGGCCGCGTCGCGGCGCGACGGCGTCGAGGTCGGCGAGCAGCGTGCGCGGGTGCACGGCGCCAAGCTTGAGCGCGATCGAGAGGCGCGAGGTGCCGTCGAGATCGGGGCGATCGCGCGCCGCGTCGTAGTCGTCGATCGGCCCGTCGAGGAACGCGCGCCAGCGCTCGAGCGCGCCCTCCTCACTCGCCCACGAGAGCTCGGCGCTCGTCGCGGGGGGCGCAGGCAGAGGCTCTCCCTCGACGCGCCGCACCCAGCGCGCGCTCGGCCGCTCGGCGGGCGCGCGCCAGCCGTGCTCGAGCCATGCCCGCGAGAAGGGCGTGAAGACGCGGAAGGCCGAGCCGTCGCCCTTCCGTACCCGGCCGGGCGTCACGGCGTAGGGCGAGCCCGTCGCGACGAGCGGCACGTCGAGCGCCGCCTCGACGCGCGCGTCGCGCCGCCGCCCGAACGGGGTCGACTCGCCCGACACGTGCACCGCATCCGCCCCCGCCTCGCGCACGAGCGCCGGGATGACCTCCTCGGGCCGCCCGGATCGCACCACGAGCGCACCGTCGGTCGCCTCGTGCAGCGCGCGCAACGCCGTGCGGAGCGCCGCGGTGCGCGGCGCGCCCGCCCCGCTGAACGCCGGGTCGGGGACGAACACCGGCAGCACCTCGCCGGCGGCGGCCGCCGCGGCGAGCGCGGGGTGGTCGCGCACGCGCAGGTCGCGGCGGAACCAGACGAGCTGGGCTGGCATGCCGCGGCCGCTACGAGTCGCTCGGCGTCAGGTCGCCGTCATCGCTCTCGCGCGCCATGCCCGTCGGCTCGCGCTCGGCCCGCTGCTCCTCGGCAGCCTCCTCCGCCGCGGAGCCGTGCATCGAGCCTTCGACCTCCGCGCGCCCGTGCGGCTCGTCGGCCTCGCCGGCCGGCCACTCCGCGGCACCGAGGCTCGCGTCGCTCGCCGCCGGGTCGACGCCATCCTGGGCGCTGCGCTCCTGCTCGTCGGCCATGGGCTCCTCCGCTCGTCGGGCGGCGTCTGGCGCCGCGCATCCGGCCGCCAGTCTCACCGCGCGACCTGGAACCGCACTGAGGATCGACGCGGATGCGCTCGCGCGCCCTGCGAGGATGGATCCGTGCAGATGCTCCACGACGCTGACCTCCGCGGCTTCGCCTCCGACAACTACTCCGGCGTGCACCCCGAGGTGCTCGACGCGATCGCGGCCGCGAACGGCGGCCACCAGTCCGCCTACGGCGCCGACGCCTTCACCGCGCGCCTGCAGCAGGTCGTGCGCGAGCACTTCGGCGAGGCCGCCGAGGCGTTCCCCGTCTTCAACGGCACAGGCGCGAACGTGCTCGCGCTGCAGGCGCTCCTGCCGCGCTGGGGTGCGGTCGTCTCGGCGAAGACCGCCCACATCAACGTCGACGAGGGCGGCGCGCCCGAGCGGGTCGGCGGCATCAAGCTCCTCACGGTGCCGACGCCCGACGGCAAGCTCACCCCCGAGCTCATCGACCTCGAGGCGTGGGGCTGGGGCGACGAGCACCGCGCGCAGCCGCTCGCCGTCTCGATCACGCAGTCGACCGAGCTCGGCACGCTCTACAACGCCGAGGAGATCCGGGCGATCGCCGACCACGTGCACGAGCGCGGCATGCTCCTGCACATGGACGGCGCGCGGCTCGCGAACGCCGCGGTCGCGCTCGACGCGCCGCTGCGCGCCTTCACGACCGACGCGGGCGTCGACATCCTCTCGCTCGGCGGCACGAAGAACGGCGCGATGGGCGCCGAGGCGGTCGTCGTGCTCTCGAGCCGCGCGAGCGAGCAGCGCGTGGGCGAGGCGCTCGTCTACCTCCGCAAGCTCAACATGCAGCTCGCCTCGAAGATGCGCTTCATCTCGGCGCAGCTCGTCGCCCTCTACGACGGCGACCTGTGGCGGCGGAACGCCGAGCACGCGAACGCGATGGCGGCGAGGCTCCGCGCCGCGGTCGAGGACGTGCCGGGCGTCTCCTTCGCCTACCCGACCCAGTCGAACGGCATGTTCGCGCGACTGCCCGAGGGGGTCGCCGACCGCGTGCGGCAGAGCTTCTTCTTCTACGACTGGGACGCATCCGCCCTCGAGGTGCGCTGGATGTGCACGTGGGACACGACCGAGGACGACGTGGATGCGCTCGCGCGCGCCGTGCGGGAGGCCGCAGGCGCGTAGGGCGCACGACGAGGCCCCGGCGGTGCTCCGCCGGGGCCTCGGGTCGTGCAGCGCGGGTCAGGAGCCGGACTGCCCCTGCACGCGGTCGCGCGCCTGCTCCGCGTCGGACTTCACGTCGTCGGCGGCGCCCTGCGCCTCGCCCTTGACGTGCTCGCCGGCGCTCTGCGCGGTCTCCTTGAGGTGCTGCGCCGCCTCCTGGGCGGGCTCCTTGAGGTTCTCGGCAGCCTCCTTGGCGACGTCCTTCGCGCCCTCCACGAGCGGCTCAGCGCCCTCCTTGACCTTCTGCGCAGCCTGCTTCTCGGGCTCGCTCGCAGGGATGAGGGAGGCGATGAGCGCACCGACGCCGAACGCGATGAGGCCGACGGCGAGCGGGTTGCCCTTGGCCTTCCGCACGGCCATGTCGGCACCGTGGCGGACGCTGTCGCTCGCGTGCGAGACCGTGCCGCGCACGCTGTCGCCCGCGTGCGAGACCGTGCCGCGCACGCTGTCGCCCATGTGGCCGACGGCACCGCGGACGTCGTGGCCGGCCTGGCCCACGACGCCGTGGTCGTCGCTGTCGTCAGAGCCGAACAGTCGCTCCTTCACCGCGTTCACCTTGCCCTTCACTCGCTCGGTCTCCCGGCCGACGATGCCGCTCGGCGACACCTTCTCGGCCAGCGCGTCGACGTCCCCGCTCACGCTCTCGCGCGTGCGATCGATCCGCGCGCGGATCTCCTCGGGTGTCTCGGTCATCGGTTCTCCTCCTTGGTGTGCAGTGCGTCTGGGATGTGCTTGACGGAGTCGACCGTCTCGGGCATGGGCTCGACCTCCTTGAGGGCCTTGCGGCCCATCGAGTAGAGGATCGCCGCGACGATCGCCCACAGGACGCCGACGATGAGGGCTCCCCAGCCGAGGTGGTCGAGGAGGTCACCGAGCACGAACATGAGCGCGAGGGACAGGAACAGCACCAGCAGGTGGCCCGCATACCCGGCGCCGCCGAGCATGCCCGCACCCTTGCCGAAGCGCTTCGCCTGCTCCGTGCCCTCCGCCTTCGCGAGTGCGATCTCGTCGCGCATGAGCTGCGACATGTCGCGCATGAGGTCGCCGACGATGTCGCCGACCGACTGGCTCGCCGCGCGCGTCTCTGCGGGGGTGTCCGCGGCGATCACCGCGGGGTCCTCCGGCGAGTGGCGCCCGGTGGCGTTGAACTCGGAGCTCACAGCCCGCTCTCCCCCCGCGTGCCGGGCTGGCGGTCGGCGGGGCTGCCGGACTCGTCGCTGCCCGGGTAGGCCGTCTCGGCGTCGTAGCCGCCGATGGCCGGGTCGGTGCCGCTCGTCTGCGCGTCGGTCGCGCCCTGGCCCACCCCGTACGTGCTCTCGGGCGAGGGGTTGGTGCCGTAGCCGCCGGTGGCGGCCGAGCCGTGCACGCCGGAGCCCGCCGTGCCGCTCGTGTAGCCCGCGGTGCTGTAGCCCGAGGAGCCGGTGCCCGTCGTGCCGTAGCCCGCGGTACCCGTGCCGGCGCCGGTGCCGTACGCCGTCGTCCCGGTCGCACCGTCGTCGTAGCCGCTCGTGCCGTAGCCGTAGCCGCTCGTGCCGGTCGCGCCGTAGGCGCCCGAGGGCGTGCTGCCGTAGGAGCCCGCCGAGCCGCGCTCGCGCTCGTGCTCGGCCTTCGCCTGGCTGATCATGCCCGCCGTCAGGCGGCCGACCACGAGGCCGGCGACGCCGGCGATCGCGATGAAGGTGCCGGGGCGACGACGCGCGAACGACTTCACCTCGTCGAGCAGGTCGCTCGGCTCGCGGTCCTCGAGCCAGCGGCCGGCCGCCTCGACGCGGTCGCCGATCTCGGTGACGAGCTGCGCGGCGAAGCCGTCGCCGCCGCCCGATCCGTCGACCATCCCGCGCAGGTCGCCGGCGAAGGTGCTGATGCCCTCGGCCGCGCGCTGCTGCTGTGCCTTCGTCTGCGACGACGCCTCGTGCATCGCCTGGTCGAGCAGCCGCTTGCCCTGCGTCTTCGCCTCCGAGGCGACGTTGTGGGCCTCCTCCTTCGCGGTGCCCGCGACGCGCCGCCCGGCGTCCTTCGCGGAGCCGCCGAGCTTCGAGGCCTCCTCCTTCGCCGCGTCGGCCTTGCCGCCGCCGCTCGAGCTGCTGCCGGAGCCGCTGCTGCCGCTGCCTGCCGCGTGGGCCCCGCTCGTGGTGCCGGTGGTCGCGCTGGTGGTTCCGCCGGCGGTCGTCTGGCCGGGCATGCCGGTTCCCGACGCTGCTCCGCCGACCGTCGTGCGGTCCTCCGTGGGGCCGCCGGGCTGCTGCACGTTCGTCATCGTCCGTCCATCCTGATTCGGGCGGAGGCGTACCTCCGCTGCGGTGTGTTGCCGTGCCCCGACGATGTACCCCGAACCTGGGAGCAGGCGGCGAATGGGCCGGATGCGCCTCAAGGGTCACCTGAACGTCGCGTGCTATGTGGGTCCGTGCTGTCACGCTGTTCGCATGGACGACGATCGGCCGGGCACGCCCGGCGGCACGGCGGAGCGCCCTGCCACCTTCTTCCGCGATGCCGCCGAGTTCCGCTCCTGGCTCGAGGCCAACCACGAGACCGCGACGGAGCTGTGGATGGGGCTCAACGCGAAGCACGTCTCGCCTCGGGGCCTCACGTGGGCGGAGGCGGTGCCGGAGGCCCTGTGCTTCGGCTGGATCGACTCGCTCTCGCAGCGCATCGACGACGACTCGCGCCGCCAGCGCTGGACGCCGAGGAAGCGCGGCTCGAACTGGTCGGCCGTCAACGTCGCGCACGTCGAGCGGCTCACTGCAGAGGGGCGCATGCGCCCGGCGGGCATCGCCGCGTTCGAGGCGCGCCAGCCCGAGCGCACGGCGGTCTACGCCTACGAGAACGCCGAGAGCGCGCTCCCGCCCGAGCTGCAGCGCCACCTCGACGAGCGCCCCGCGGCGCTCGCGTTCCTCGCCGAGGCGACCGCGACGTACCGTCGCGCGGCGATCGCGTGGGTGCTCGGCGCGAAGCGCGAGGCGACGCGCGAGCAGCGGGCGCGGCAGCTCGCCGACGACTCCGCGGCCGGCCGCCTCATCCCGCCGCAGCGCTACGGCGAGACGCCGAAGTGGGTCGAGCGCGCCGCCGCGGCCGCCGCAGCGGCGACCCGCGCGGGGCTTGCCGTTGACACCTCGGATGCGCGCGACTGACCCGCTACCAGGGAAGGTAGGTGTTGCGCGTCGGGTCGAGCTCCTCAGGAGGCAGCACGAGCAACGTCGCATGGAACTCGATCGCTCCGACGACGGTCGAGAACCCCTTCGCCTCCCCGGTCGAGAAGCGCACGACCGTGGGGTCGCCGTAGTTGTTCTTGACGGTCATCTCGAAATCCGCGGCGCCGCCCGTGAGCACGAAGGTCGACGAACGGATAGTGACTTTCACGTCCGCCCCGTGGAGTTCCGCGAGCATCGCGGCATTGTCGGCTAGGAATCCTGTCACTGGACTTTCGATGATCGCCGCACCGAGCAGACCCTCGTTGGAGGCGGTCGTGTAACCGCGCCACGCACCCCCTTCGCTTCGCAACCACACCTTGAAGAGGGCGTAGGAGAGTCCGAATCCGGTGCTTGGGATCGTGGCCCCCTCGCCTCCGAACATGAACTTGCCCTCCATACGAGTTGCTACCGGCGCAGGCGGTGGTGTTCCGCCGTCGAGTCGACTGATGTCCTCGTCCAGAGCGCGGATGGTGCCCGGTCCCACCACCGGATCGGAGGGCTGCAGCCCGTGCCGTTGTTTGAAGAGCACGACGGCCGCCGACGTCTCCGCGAAGAATCCGCCGGTCGCGCCTGACGGGATCGGATAGCCGAGATCGATGAGTGCCTGCTGCACCTTCCGCACAGCGTCCCCTTGTTCCGGAGTGTGCATTCGATGCGTGCCGGCGAAGCACGACTCCAGCACGGGGTCGCCGGCGAAGCGCGGCGATTGCAGGGCCATGACGTTTCCTCCCTCAAGGGCGTCCTGCATCCGATGGACGTCAGTCGAAGTAGACGGTGCCCTTCGGCGCTCGCTCCTTGTGCTCGTACTGACCGTCGTGGGTGGCGACCGGGGGCCCGTCATCATCCGTGTCGAACAGGTCCTCCATCAGCTTCACCGGCACCAGCACGACATCGACCGCAGTCTCAGCTGCGTCGACGGCGGCGTCAGCGACGTCCTCAGCGGTGTCCTCGACGGTGCCGATCGGGTCGGTCACGAGGTTCTTCAGCGCCTCGGCTCCGAACTGCGTGAGGGCCGCTGCTGGATTCGGCCCTTCAAGCGTCACGAGCGGGAGCTTGATCCGGCTCGTAGGGCCCCACTTCACCCCCACTTCCGCCTTGAGGCCGAACTTCACGCCGTATCGGTACTCGTCGCCGAGGATCTCGACCCCCGCATCGACGCCGACCTCGCCGGCAGACACACCAGCTCCGGCTTCGATCCCGTCCCGGCTCGCGGAAGCGCTCCCATGAGCGCTCGGTCCACGCGCGGTCGCACTACCCTGCCCGTCCACGACAGGTGTATCGATGCTTCCCGAGGCGTTCACCTCGACGGTGGTCGCGGAGGCAGAAGCCGCGGCCTCGCCTCGCTCGAGATCGACGTGCCCCTGGGCTTGCACTCGCCCGACCTTCACGGCCGCCCTGCCTGCTGCAGCCACGCCGGGCGCTCGTGCGCTTCCCCGCACCGATTCGTCAACAAGGGCCTCATCGACCCTGAACTCTTCCCTGGGCATTGCGCGAATCCCGTTCGCTTCAGGGCGGCAGCTCGCGGTCTGCGGCAGGAGGCCTGCCTACCTCCTCGTAGGTGCCGGCGGTGGATCTGTCCGGCGCGCTACGCACGCTACTCCGCCGCGGGCGTGCCGACCAGACCTGTGTTCGCCAGGCCTGACTCAGCCCTCGAGGTAGGCGGCGAGCTTCGCGAGCGACTGGCCGAGCCCGAGCTCGTGGTCGGCGGGCGAGATGCCGGGCGGCACGTCGGACGCCGCGACCGTGACCCGCGTGCCCGCCGCGACCGGCTGCATCCGCCACGTCATGAGCATCTCGCCGCCGAACCGCTCCTCGGCGCTCTCGAACGCGACGCGCTGCACGACGAGCTCGCCGGGCACGAGCTCGACGAACGTGACGCGCGAGACGTCGACGTCGTCGCCCGACTTCGCGTCGACGGGCGCGTCGAAGCGCAGCGTCGCGCGGAACCCGCCGCCCTCGCGCGCGTCGAGCTCCTCGATCGTGGCCGTCGCACCATCGGGCGCGAGCCACTGCCGCAGCGCGTCCGCGTCGAGCAGCGCGTCGTACACGCGCTCGGGCGGTGCGGCCACGACCGTGCCCGCGCGGTCGACGCGCGCGGCGGCCTCCGCCCGGTCGGCGTCGTGCGGCTCGCGGTCGCCGCGGGCGATCGCGCGCACGGCCGCGGCGAGGGCGAGCGCGAGGTCGTCGAAGGTGAGCGCGCGACCCTGGTGGGTGATGACGGATGCGTCGGCCGACGACCCGGGGTCGGTCTCGTCGCCGACGCTCGCCGTGCCGCTCGAGCGCACCGCCGGGACGTGGACGAAGCCGCCCGCGACCGGCAGCCCTGCGACGAGGTAGGCGACGTGGTTGCAGAGGAAGCGGCCGGCGTCGTCGCTCGCGTGCGCGGGCAGCCCGACGGCGAGGATCGCGCTCACGAGCGCATCGGTGTCGAGGCCCGACGGGCGCCGCTCCGGGCCGGACGGGTCGATCGCGGTGCCGCGCGGCTGGTCGCCGGCGTTGTCGGGGATGCGCGCGTCGTCCTCGTTGACCGCCCAGCGCTCCGGGGTGATCGCGGAGCGCCCGCCCGCCTCGCCGACCGCGAGCACCGCATCCGGGGCGTGCCGCTCGACGAGCGCCGCGAGCGCGGGTCCCGCGGCGGCGAACGCGACCGGGAGGGTGCCCGTCACGAGCTCGATGCCGGGCTGCGGGTCGTCGCGCCATGCCTGCTCGAGGCGCCGCACCGCCTCGAGGCTCGCGTTCTCGGGGTCGCCGCCGAAGGGCTCGAAGGCCGTCACCAGGATGCGCATGCCACCCAGTGTGCCGCGGCTAGACCTCGACGACGAGCGGCAGGTGGTCGGAGAGCGGCGGGCGCGGCACGCGGATGCGCCGCGCGGGGAGCCGCTCGTCGCTCAGCACGTGGTCGAGCTGCACCATCGGGCGATCGGCCGGGAACGTGCGCTGCCGCGCGAGCGAGTGCCAGCCGCCGACGCGCCGCACGACCGCGCCCGGCAGGTTGAGGTCTCCCATCAGCACGCGCGGGCCGGGGAGGGCCTCGAGCCAGCGGAGCGTGCGCTTCAGCTGCCGCACGTTGACGCCCGGCACGAACGAGAGGTGCGTCGCGGCGATCGTGCGGTCACCGGTCGGCGTGCGCACGGTCGCGGCGATCGCGACGCGGGGCTCGTCGCGGATCCAGGTGACCTCATGCGCGCCGGGCTCGCGCAGCGGCGCGCGGAAGCGCGCGGAGGGCTCGAGCCGCAGCACGTGCCAGCGCAGCACCGGGTGGCGGCTGAGCAGCGCGCAGCCGTAGCCGTCGGCGGTCGCGTCGAGGTCGCCGTCGCCCGCGGGGCGCCACTGCCGCGCCGGCTCGCCGATGAGGGCGGGCGCGAAGCGCGACGCGGCGCCGCCCATCGCCTCGGCCGCGATCGCGGTGAGGTCAAGCATGCCCGAGCGCGGCTGGCCGCGGTCGACCTCCTGCAGCGCGAGCACGTCGGCGCCGAGCGCCGCGACCGCGCGCGCGAACCGGTCGCCGTCGACCGCGGCGTCGGCGGGCGTGCGCCCGTGCAGGATGTTCCAGGTCGCGAGCCGCATGCGCCCATCCTGCCCGTCGCGGCCGCTCGACGCGGCAGGCCGAGGCGGCATCATGGAGCCGTGACGATCGCAGGCCTCGACGTGGGCGGGACGAAGATCGCGGGGGCCGCCCTCGCGTCGAGGGATGCCGCTGTGCCCGGCTGGAGCGTCGACGACGTGCTCGCGCGCAGCCACCGGCCCCACCGCATCCACGGGCCCGAGGCGCTGCTCGACGCGCTCGAGGCGGCCGTGCGCGACCTCGACGAGCAGCTCGCCGAGGCGGGGCACGCGCCGATCGAGGCCGTCGGGCTCGCGATCGCGGCCTGGATGCCGCGCGACCGCGAGTCGATCACGTGGGCCGCGCACCTCGGCGTGCGCGACTTCGCGCTGCGGCCCGCGCTCGCCGAGCGGCTCGGCATGCCCGTGACGATCCACAACGACGCCGACGGCTACCTGATGGGCGAGGCGGCCATGGGGGCGGCGGCGGATGCGTCGTCGTCGCTCCTGCTCGCGCTCGGCACCGGGGTGGGCGGCGCGTTCGTCGCCGACGGGCGCCCGCTCATCGGCGCGCACGGCCTCGCGGGCGAGCTGGGCCACGTGACGGTCGACGAGGCGGGGCCCGTGTGCTCGTGCACGGCGCGCGGCTGCGTCGAGGCGTTCGCGGGCGGCAACGCGCTCGCGCGCGACGCCGCCGCGGTGCCCGCGGCCGTCGCGCTCGCGCCCGGCGGGCGGCCGAGCGCGATGCACCTCGAGCGCGCGGCGCGCGCGGGCGACGCGCGGGCGCTCGAGGTGCTCGAGGGCGCGGGCCGCGCGGTCGCGGCAGGGCTGCGGCGGCTGCTGCCGGCCTTCGACCCCGAGGTCGTCGTGCTGGGCGGGCGCGTGATGCTGCAGACGGCCGACCTGCTGCTGCCCGTCATCGAGCGCGAGCTCGCGGCGCACGCGCCGCTGCAGGGCGTGCCGCAGCCGCGCCGGCTCGAGCTCGCGCGGCTCGGCGACCACGCGGCGGCGATCGGCGCGGCGGTGCTCGCCGCGCGCTGAGCGGCTGCGGCCCGCCGCGGCCTTCGCGCGGTGGTACCGGATCGTCGCCTGCGCGCGCGTCAAGCGGCCAATCGGTACCACCCTTCGCCGAGGGTGGTACCGATTCGTCGCCTGCAGCGGCGGCGAGCGGCCATCCGGTACCACCCTCGAGCTGCGCGCCGCGCCGCCGATCCGCGGCGCGGCCCCGCTGCTCGCAGCGATGTGCACGCTCTTGTGGCGCTCGGCGCGATCGAGCCGCAAGAGCGTGCACATCGCGCGGGGGTGAGACGCGGAACGGCCCGCGGCGTGAGCCGGGGGCCGTTCGTGCGTGAGGCGGGTGCTGGGCTCAGCCCTGTGCGCGGCGCGGGCCGCGGCGCTGCTGGCCGCCCGAGCGGGCCGAGGCCGCGCCCGACTGCAGCGAGCCGCCGCCACTCGACGACCACGCGACCGACGAGCCGCCGCGCTGACCGCCGGAGCGCGCGGGCGCACCGGAGCGACCGCCCGAGCGGGCTCCGCTCTGGCCGCCGCGGCCGCCGGCCGCGCCGCCCTGCTTGACCTCGGGGCGACCCGAGCGGTCCTTGCGCGGCCGCTCCGAGCGCGCCGCGCCCGTCGAGGCGCCGTGCGCGCCCGAGCCGGCGACGCCCTCGCGGGCCGCGCGCTTCCGGCGCGCGTTCGCGCCGGTCGAGCGACCGCCGCCGCCCTGCTGCTGGATCTCGTTGCCCGAGCCGGGGCCGCCGGGGACCGGGGCCACGTGCGGCGCGTACGGTCCGACGAGCGCGTCCACCGCATCCGACGACGCCGTCACCTGCTGCGGCTGCACGCCGATCTTGGCCTTGCGCAGCAGCGACATCGTGTCGCCCCGCTGCGAGGGCAGCATGACCGTCACGACATCGCCCTCGGTGCCGGCGCGAGCCGTGCGGCCCGAGCGGTGCAGGTAGGCCTTGTGCTCCATGGGCGGGTCGACGTGCACCACGAGCTCGACGCCGTCGACGTGCACGCCGCGAGCGGCGACATCCGTCGCCACGAGCACGCGCACCGAGCCGTCGCTGAAGGCCGCGAGGTTGCGGTCGCGGGCGTTCTGCGACAGGTTGCCGTGCAGGTCGACGGCGGGGATGCCGGAGGCGGTGAGGTGCTTCGCGAGCTTCTTCGCCTGGTGCTTCGTGCGGGTGAAGAGGATGCGGCGGCCGAGCCCCGACGCGAGGCGGCGCACGAGCAGGTTCTTGTCGTCGGGCGCGACCTCGAAGAGGTGGTGCGTCATGGCCGCGACGGGCGAGTTCGCCTCGTCGACCGAGTGCATGACCTCATTGGTGAGGAAGCGCTTGACGAGCTTGTCGACCCCGTTGTCGAGGGTCGCTGAGAACAGCAGGCGCTGGCCCGAGCCGGGCGTCTTGTCGAGGATCTTCGTCACGACCGGCAGGAAGCCGAGGTCGGCCATGTGGTCGGCCTCGTCGATGACGGTCATCTCGATGGCCGAGAGCGAGGCGATGCCCTGGTTCATGAGGTCCTCGAGGCGGCCGGGGCACGCCACGACGATGTCGACGCCGTTGCGCAGCGCGGTCTCCTGCGGGCGCTGCGAGACGCCGCCGAAGATGGTGGTGACGGTGAGGCCGGCGGCCTTCGCGAGCGGCGCCATCTCGGTGGCGATCTGCGTCGCGAGCTCGCGCGTCGGGGCGAGCACGAGGCCGAGCGGGAGGCCCGCGCGGCGGTTGCCGCCCGCGAGCTCGCCCGAGAGGCGCGCGATGAGCGGGATGGAGAACGCGAGCGTCTTGCCCGAGCCGGTCTTGCCGCGGCCCAGCACGTCGCGCCCGGCGAGCGTGTCGGGCAGGGTGTCGGCCTGGATCGGGAACGGGTGCTCCCGGTCCATCGCCTTGAGGGCGGTGACGAGCTTGGCGGGCACGCCGAGCTCGTCGAAGGTCGTGGTGACCTCGGGGGTGATGGTGTCAGTCAACGGTTGCTCTTTCTGTGAGCGAGCGCGCGCATCCGGGCCGACCGCACACTCGTGCGGGCGGGTTCTTGGGTGGATGCGTCGACGCAGTTCGGCGAGCGCGGCGGTGGCCGCGATCGTTCGCCGTGGAAGGTTCATCGACGCCCGAGAACCGGGCGGAGAGAGGAGCGTTCAACGACGCAGGCGAGCCGGCAGCGATGCCCTGCTCGCGCAGTGACCTCAGCCTATCAGCAGGGGTCTGACATCACCTAGCCCCGATGCCGCCGAGTGCGAGGATGGCCGCATGGCCACCTCCAGAGTCTTCGTGGACGACGACCGGTTCCGGATCACCGAGTGGACGATCGAGCCCGGCGGCGCGATCGAGGAGCACACGCACGAGTACGACTACGCGGTCGTGGGCGTCGAGCCGTCGGTCATGTGGGCCGTGCTGCCGGACGGCACGGAGCTCGAGGTGGCGATCGAGCCCGGGGTCGCGTACACGCGCGCGGCCGGGACCACGCACAGGATGGAGAACCGCGGCTCCGTGCGGGTCGTCTTCACCGAGGTCGAGGTCAAGGCGTACGCCGGCTGACGAGCACGCGTTCGCGCAGGGCCCCCGCAGGTGCGCTCGATACCGTCCGATGCATGGCCAACCCGCTGAACGACGACGCGATCCTGCTGCTCACGCGCGGCTACGACACGAGCGAGACGATCTGGCAGCGCGCCCGGCCGGGTGCCCGTGCGGTGCGCACGCAGGCGCTCGGCAGCGACGCGCTCTTCATGCGCGGCGCGGAGGCGGTCGAGCTCTTCTACGACGAATCGAAGGTGCGCCGGCACGGGGCGATGCCGATGGTGATCCAGGAGTCGCTCTTCGGCCACGGCTCGGTGCACTCGCTCGACACGGCCGCGCACCGGCACCGCAAGGAGACCTTCCTCGGGCTCGCCTACGACGACGCCGAGGTGCGCCGGCTCGAGCCGCACCTCGAGCGCGAGTGGGGCGAGGAGCTCGCCGACTGGATCGCCGGCGGCGAGCGCTCGGCCTACGACGCGGCGGTCGGCGCGATCGGCCGCGCGATGCAGCGCTGGGCGGGACTGCCGGGCACGGCCGACGCGAAGACGCGCTGGGCGCGGCGGCAGGCGCAGATCGTCGATGGCTTCGGCGTGCCCTACTCCCCCGAGTTCCTGCTCACGATGGCCAACCGCTGGTGGTCGGACCGGCACGCGAGCGCGCTCATCGAGGCGGTGCGGGCGGGCGAGCTCGAGGCGACGGCCGGCACCGCGCTCCACGCGTGGGCGTGGCACCGCGACCCGGAAGGTGAGCTGCTGCCCGCGCGACTCGCGGGCATCGAGCTGCAGAACTCGTTCCGCCCCGCGATCGCGGTGTGCCGGTTCGTCGCCTTCGCCGCGAAGGCGCTCCACGAGCGGCCCGAGTGGCGCGAGCGGATCGCGGCCGAGACCGCCGAGCGCGGCAGGCTGACGGGCGGCCCGCTCGCGACCGCCTTCGCGCACGAGGTGCGTCGCACGGCGCTGTTCGTGCCGATGCTGCCGGGCCGCGCGATCGATGAGGTCGAGCTCGACGGCGAGCGCGTGAGCGCCGGCGCGCTGCTGCTGCTCGACGTGCTCGGCACCGACCTCGACGAGTCGAGCTGGGAGCGCGCGAGCGAGTTCGACCCCGAGCGCTTCGTCGGCATCGACGACTGGGCGGAGATCGAGGCGATGGGCGCCTTCGTGCCGCAGGGCGGCGGGCATCCCTCGACCGGTCACCGCTGCCCCGGCGAGAAGGTCACCATCTCGACGCTCTCGAGCGCGATCGCCGCGCTGAGCGATCCGCGCGTGACGATCCTCGGCGAGGGCCTCGACGTCAGCCGCCGGCGCATGCCGACGAAGCCCGCCTCGGGCGGCGTGGTGCGGAGCGCCCACCGGCGCCCCCGCGGCAGCAGCGGTGGCCGCTGCCCGTTCCACTGAGCCGCGTCAGCGGCGAGCGAAGAGCTCGCCGCTCGCGATGTCGGCCTCGAGCGACTCGAGCGAGCGGCCGCGCGTCTCGAACACGTGCCTCGCGATGAACCACAGCGCGAGCGCGCCGACGGCGGCGAAGAGGAAGAAGGCGCCCGTGATGCCGACCGCCTCGAGCAGCGACGGGAAGGCGAGCGCGAGCGCGCCGTTCGCGAGCCAGTGCGCGAAGACCGCGATGCCGATGCAGAGCCCGCGCACGCGCAGCGGGAAGATCTCGGAGAGGTAGACCCAGGTCGCGACGTTGAGGAACGTCTGCATCGCGCCGACGAAGGCGACGACGAGCGCGAGGAGCACGAAGGGGCGGATGGGGTCCCCCGGCTCGAGCGCGACCGAAGCGATCCCGATGAGCGCATGGCACAGCGTCGTGAGCGAGAAGCCGATCAGCAGAGTCGTGCGGCGGTCGATGCGGTCCATGAGCCGGAGCGCGACGAGCCCGCCGACGACGGCGATGATCGCCGGCGCGATGTTCGCGATGAGGGCCGCCGAGCGATCGAAGCCCGACTCCTCGAGCACGCTCGTGCCGTAGTACATGATCGCGTTGATGCCGGTGAGCTGCTGCGCGACGCCGACGCCGACGCCGACGAGCAGCACGCGGCGCAGCCAGCGGTCCGCGAGCAGCGCTCGGAGCCGCGCGCGGCCGCGCGGCGCGACCGCGGCGGCGTCGAGGCGGGCCTCGATGTGCGCGAGCTCGGCCTCGGCGCGCTCGCCCGCGCGCACCGAGCGCAGCACCGCGAGCGCCTCCTCGCGCCGGCCGCGCTCGGCGAGCCAGCGCGGCGACTCCGGCATGCGGAGCATGCCGAGGAAGAGCGCGATCGCGGGGAGCGCGCAGATCGCGAACATGATGCGCCAGATGCCGTCGAGGTGCCCGAGGGTGCTGCCGAGCACCGCGTTCACGATGAAGGCCGCGAGCTGCCCCGAGACGATCGCCACCTCGTTGCGGCCGGAGATCGAGCCGCGGATCTCGAACGGCGCGAGCTCGGCGAGGTAGACCGGCACGACCGTCGAGGCGCCGCCGACCGCGAGTCCGAGCAGCACGCGACCGACGACCACCGTGGCGAATCCGGGCGCGAGCGCGACGACGAGCGTGCCGACGAAGAACAGCACCGCGAGCGCGATCAGCGTCGAGCGTCGACCGATCCCGTCGGAGATGCGCCCGCCGAGCAGCGCACCGAAGGCGGCCGCGAAGACGAGCGAGCTCGTCACGATGCCCTCGGTGAGCGCCTCGAGCCCGAGCTCGGCGCTCATCGGCTGCAGCGCCCCGTTGATGACGCCCGTGTCGTAGCCGAACAGCAGCCCGCCGAAGCACGCGACGATCGAGATGACACCGAGCCGGGCGCGGTGGGGCCCGCCGCTCAGGGGCGGGAGCGCCGCCTCGCTGCCGGGGCTGGGCGGGGCGATGGCCACGGTGGGTCCTCCGGTCCTCGAGCGATGGGCAACCGCTCGATTCTGCCGTGGCGCGCGTGCCCGCGCGGCATCCGCCTGCGCCCGACCCGTCAGGGCTCGTCGAGCGGCTCCGCGTCGATCACCTCGTCGACGTCGTCGACCGTGTCGGCATCGAACGACCACTGCGCAGGCCGCTCCGCACCGGCGGCGCCGACCCACAGGCCCGAGCCGCCGGGCGCGACGTCGACGACCACCTGGTCGCCGTCGCGCACCTCGCCCGCGAGCAGCGCCCGCGCCAGCCGATCGTCGATCTCGCGCTGCATGAGCCTGCGCAGCGGGCGCGCGCCGTACACGGGGTCGTAGCCGCGCTCCCCGAGCCACTGCCTCGCCGCATCCGTCACCTCGACCGTCAGCCGCCGCTCGCGCAAGCGGCGGCCGAGCGCGTGCACCTGGATGCCGACGATCTCGCCGAGCTCCTCCTGCGTGAGCGCGTCGAAGATGACGATGTCGTCGAGCCGGTTGACGAACTCGGGCTTGAACGCGGCACGCACGGCGCCCATGACCTGCTCGCGCGCCGTCTGCGCCGAGAGGGTCGGGTCGGTGAGGAACGTCGAGCCGAGGTTGGAGGTCAGGATGAGGATCGTGTTGCGGAAGTCGACCGTGCGGCCCTGCCCGTCGGTCAGGCGGCCGTCGTCGAGCACCTGCAGCAGCAGGTCGAAGACCTCGGGGTGGGCCTTCTCGACCTCGTCCATGAGCACGACGGAGTAGGGCCGGCGGCGCACGGCCTCGGTGAGCTGGCCGCCCTGCTCGTAGCCGATGTAGCCGGGAGGGGCGCCGACGAGGCGCGCGACGGAGTGCTTCTCGCCGTACTCCGACATGTCGATGCGCACGAGCGCCTTCTCGTCGTCGAAGAGCAGCTCGGCGAGTGCCTTCGCGAGCTCGGTCTTGCCGACGCCGGTCGGCCCGAGGAACAGGAACGAGCCGGTGGGCTGGTCGGGGTTCGAGACGCCCGCGCGGCTGCGGCGCACGGCATCCGACACCGCCGAGACGGCCTCGCGCTGGCCGACGACGCGGAGCGCGAGCTCGTCCTCGAGCGCGAGCAGCTTCTCGGTCTCGCCCTGCAGCAGCCGGCCGACGGGGATGCCCGTCCACGCGGCGACGACCGAGGCGATGTCGTCCTCCGTCACCTGGTCGCCGACCATCCTCGCCCCCGACTCGGCGGCCTGCGCCTCGGCCTGCTTGAGCTGCCGCTCGACCTGCGGGATCTCGCCGTAGAGCAGCCGCGACGCGCGCTCGAGGTCGCCCTCGCGCTGCGCGCGCTCCGCGCGGCCGCGCAGCTCGTCGAGCTGCTCGCGCAGGCCGCCGATGCGGTTGAGGCTCGCGCGCTCGGTCTGCCAGCGCTCGTCGAGCGCCTTGAGCTCGGTGCGGCGCTCGGCGAGCGTCGCCTCGAGCTCGGCGAGCCGCTCCTTCGACGCGTCGTCGCGCTCGCGCTTGAGCGCGAGGCGCTCGATCTCCATGCGGTCGACGGTGCGGCGCAGCTGGTCGATCTCGGTCGGCGCCGAGTCGATCTCCATGCGCAGCCGGCTCGCCGCCTCGTCGATGAGGTCGATCGCCTTGTCGGGCAGCTGCCGGGCGGTGATGTAGCGGTTCGAGAGGGATGCGGCTGCGACGAGCGCGCTGTCGGCGATCGTGACCTTGTGGTGGGCCTCGTACCGCTCCTTGAGCCCGCGCAGGATCGCGACGGTGTCCTCGACGCTCGGCTCGCCGACGTAGACCTGCTGGAAGCGCCGCTCCATCGCGGCGTCCTTCTCGATGAACTCGCGGTACTCGTCGAGCGTCGTCGCGCCGATGAGGCGCAGCTCGCCGCGCGCGAGCATCGGCTTGAGCATGTTGCTCGCGCCCTGGCTGCCCTCGGCCGCGCCGGCGCCCATGATGATGTGCAGCTCGTCGATGAACGTCACGATCCGGCCCTCGGCCTTCGCGATCTCGGCGAGCACGTTCTTCATGCGCTCCTCGAAGTCGCCGCGGTACTTGCTGCCCGCGATCATCGCGTTGACGTCGAGCGCGACGAGCGACTTGCCCTTGAGGCTCTCGGGCACGTCGCCCGCGACGATGCGTTGCGCGAGGCCCTCGACGACGGCCGTCTTCCCGACGCCGGGCTCGCCGATGAGCACTGGGTTGTTCTTCGTGCGGCGCGAGAGCACCTGGCTGATGCGCCGGATCTCCTCGTCGCGCCCGATGACGGGGTCGAGCCGCCCCGAACGGGCGATCTCGGTGAGGTCGGTGCCGAACTGCTCGAGCGCCGACTGCTGCTCCTCCTGGCCCGGCATCATGCCGCCCATGCGTGCCATCCGCTCCTCCATCGATCCTGGACTAGCGATCTCAAACTTGAGTGCTATCGACTCAACTTTACTACGCATGCTGGACGTTGGCTAGGAAAACCGGTCGGACCGCTCCCCGCCGCCGATACTGAGGTACGGGCCGCCGCGACGGCGCCCCGATCGACCACGACGACGTGACCGATGTGAGGAGCTCGACATGACCGCTCAGGGCCCGGACGACTCCACCCCGAGGAGCCGTCCGTACGAACCGGCTCGGGACGCCGCGACGGGCGACGACGGGCGCGCGGATGCCGCCGACGCGCGCGAGCGGCGCCGCGACGATGGGCGCTCCGGTGCCGCAGAGGTGAGGGAGCGCCGGCACGACGATCGCTTGGCCACCGACGTGCGCCATGACCGCGAGGCCGTCGTGGCGCGGGAGCGCGAGCGCTTCGGCGGCGTCAAGGTGGGCGCGGCGTTCTTCGGCTGGCTCACCGCGACCGGTGCGGTCGTGCTGCTCATCGCGCTCGCCGCGGCGATCGGCGCGCTCATCGCCTCGCTCTCCGGCCGCGCCGTCGACGACGTCGTCGAGGGCGCGCAGCAGGACCTGCAGTCGGCCGGCATCTGGGGCGCCGTCATCCTGCTCGTCATCTGGTTCGTCGCCTACTACTGCGGCGGCTACGTCGCCGGTCGCATGGCGCGCTTCAACGGCGCCAAGCAGGGCGTGGCCGTGTGGGTGTGGGCCGTCGTGATCGCGATCGTCGCGGCGGTGATCGGGCTCGTGGCAGGGCAGAACTTCGCCCTGCCGCCCGGCTCGATGCCGACGCTGCCCCTCCCCGAGGACCAGGCGACGCTCGCGGCGATCATCTCGGCCGTCGTGGTCGCGGTCGTGGCGCTCATCGGCGCGGCGCTCGGCGGGCTCGCGGGCATGCGCTTCCACCGCCGCGTCGACCGCGCCGGCTTCGATCTGAGCGATCGCCGGTAGCCCGCCGCGACGGGCCTCGAGTCCCAGCGATCTCGAAGCGACGGGTTAGCACTCTCTTGGGTCGAGTGCTAGAATGGAGCCGCTCCTCGGGGCGGTCCCCGAGGGAGCTGCCGAAGACACCGACGGCCGTCGCACAGGGCACGGCCGCACGTGGAGGAGGTGGTTGTCAATGGCACTGACCTTCGACCCGTTCCGCGAGATGGACAGGATGACCGCTCGGCTGCTGGGCGGCGGTGGCGCCGCGGCCGCATCGAGCTGGATGCCCATGGATCTCTACCGCGCCGGCGATCACTACGTCGTGCACGTCGACCTCCCGGGCATCGACCCGGGCTCGATCGACCTCGGCATCGACGCCGGCACGCTGACGATCCAGGCCGAGCGCACGATCGGCGGCGGCGACCAGCGGCAGTGGATCGCGCAGGAGCGACCCGCCGGCCGCTACATGCGCCAGCTGAGCCTCGGCACCGACGTCGACCTCGACCGCATCGAGGCGTCGTACGAGCACGGCGTGCTCACCCTCACGATCCCGGTCGCCGAGCGCGCGAAGCCGCGCAAGATCGAGGTGCAGCACGGCGGCGGCGGGCAGTCGCAGATCGGCACGGGCCAGGGCTCGAGCGAGAGCGAGTCCTCGACCGCGACCGCCGGCTCGACGAGCTGAGCCGGGCCGCTCCACAGGCGCGGCGCCGCCACCGGCGGTCGCCGCGCCCTCCTGTCGCACGCGCAGGCCGCGCCGATAGCGTGGCGGCGTGACCGACCTGCACCTGACCCACCTCGGCGAGCACGGCTCGCCCGTCATGCTCTGCCACGGGCTCTTCGGGCAGGGCAAGAACTGGACGCAGATCGCGAAGGCACTCGCCGACCGGCATCGCGTCACGCTCGTCGACATGCCCAACCACGGTCGTTCGGGCTGGACCGAGCGCCTCGACTACCTCGAGATGGCGGATGCGGTGGCGAGCGCGATCGACGAGCCCACGGCCCTCGTCGGCCACTCCATGGGCGGCAAGGCGGCGATGCTCGCGGCCTTGCGCCACCCCGAGAAGGTCGAGCGGCTGTGCGTCGTCGACGTCTCCCCGGTCGCCTACCGCTCGACCGACGAGTTCGCCCGCTACATCGACGGCATGCTCGCGATCGACCTCGACGGGCTCGGCTCGCGCTCGGAGGCGAGCGAGGCGCTCGCCGAGGCCGCGCCCGATCCCGGCGTGCGCGGATTCCTGCTGCAGAGCCTGCAGCGCGACGGCGACGGCTGGCGCTGGCTGCCGAACCTCGAGGTGCTGCGCCGCGACCTCGCCGTGCTCCGCGGATTCCCCGAGACCGACGCCGTCTACGAGGGCCCCGTGCTGTGGGTCGCCGGTGCCGACTCGGGCTACGTGCGCGACGAGTTCGCGCCGCAGATGGAGGCGCGGTTCCCGAACGTGCGCCGCGTGACGATCAAGGGCGCGGGCCACTGGGTGCACTCCGAGCAGCCGCAGGTGTTCACCGAGGTGCTCGCCCGCTTCGTCGACGCGAGCTGACCCGCCGGTGCGCGACTGCGCCCGGCGAGCGTTCGGCTCGCCGGGCGCAGGGCGGGGTCAGCGGTCGGCCGAGATGACCGAGAGATCCTCCGCGAGCTCGACGTCGACGTCCTCGCCGCCGAGCTCGACCTCGACCTCGAAGCGCACGTCGGCGTCGTCCTCCGTCTCGATCGAGACGACGACGCCGCCTCCGGCCGCCGCGATCGCCGCGTCGCTGATCGCCGCGATCCGCGACGGGTCGAGCGGCACGTCGCTCGAGTCGTCGCCGTCGTCGTCCGCGCGCACGACCGGGTCGCCGCTGAGCGGCACGCGCACCTCGACCTCGCTGCCGTCGGCCAGCCGGATGTCGACCTTCCAGCCGTCGCGCTCGACCTCGACGCTCGTCGCATCGCCGCCGCCCGCGGCGGTGACCGCGGCCTCGATCGCCGCGACCAGGTCGTCGGGCTCCGTCGGCACCGTGCCGCCCACGACCGCGAAGTCGTCGCCGCCGCGGTCGTCGCCGGGGTCCGCGGACGCGGACGCGGAAGGAGTGGGCGCCGCGTCATCGTCGTCGTCGAACGCATCGGCGATCGAGAGGCCGACGCCGGCGACGCCGAGCACGACCGCGGCCGCGGCCGAGCCGATGAGGATCGGTCGGAGGATGCCGCGACCGCGCCGCCGCTCGGCGGGCTCGGGCGCCGCATCGAGGCGCTCGGTGCTGCTCGCGTCCGGAGCGCTCGCGTCGGCCGCCGGGTCGGGGTGACGCGGCGTCGGGTCGTCTGCGCCGATGGCGTCGGGTCGGTCTTCGGGGTGCTGCTGCTCGTTCATGGGCTCCACCCTCCTCGCGGGGCGCTGACGCACGACTGAACGATGCTGAACGCCGCTTCAGGCGCCGCGCGGCTCGGGCGCTGCCGGCAGCTCGAGCACGAACCGCGCGCCGCCGAGCGGTGCGCTCGTGACCCAGGCGTCGCCGCCGTGGCTGCGCGCCACCTGCCGCACGATCGCGAGTCCGAGCCCCGAGCCGCCGTCGTCGCGCGCTCTCGCCTCGTCGAGCCGCACGAAGCGCTCGAACACGTGCTCGCGCTCTGCAGCCGGCACGCCGGCACCGTCGTCGTCGACCCAGAGCATGGCTCGGCCGTCGCGCACGACGGAGCCGAGCACGATGCGCTCGCGCGCATGCCGCAGCGCGTTGTCGACGAGGTTGCGGCACGCGAGGCCGAGCAGGCGCGCGTCGCCCTCGACCGGCGCGGCCCGCACCGCGGCGCCGTCCGCCGCGCGGCCGAGCGCGCGCACGCGAGCGAGCTCCGCGAGCGCGAGGTCGTCGAGGTCGACCGGCTGCCGCTGACCGCTCGCGGCGGCGCGCTCGTCGAGCCGGGCGAGCAGCAGCAGCGCCTCGACGATGCCATGCATCCGCTCGCCTTCCTGCAGCACGACGTCGGTCAGCTCGTCGGGCCGCACGGCCTCGGGATGCGCTCGCGCGAGCTCGGCGAACTGCCGCATGGACGCGAGCGGCGAGCGCAGCTCGTGCGACGCGTCCGACACGAAGCGCTGGCGGGATCGCGCATCGGCCTCGACGCGGTCGAGCATGCGGTTCATCGTCGCGGCGAGCCGGTCGAGCTCATCGCCGCGGCTCGTCATCCCGATGCGGCGGTCGAGCCCCGTCGCGTCGATCTCGTCCACCTGGGCGCGCATACGGTCGACGTGCGCGAGCGCGCGATCGACGACGATCCAGACGACGGTCGCGACGAGGATGAGCGCGAGCGGCACTGCGACGGCGAGCAGCGCGGTCGTCGAGCGCACCGCCTCGTCGACGGGCGCGAGGGAACGGGCGACGACGATGGTGCCGGCCTCGGCCTCGGTCGCCACCACGACGTGGCGCTCGCCGTCGGCCTCGGCGGTCAGCGCCTCGCCGCCGGACGGCACGGGCAGGGTCGCCGCCGCGTCGGCGTTGACGACCACGCCGGTCGGCGAGCGCAGCGCGACGAGCACGTCGTCGTCGCGCTGCACGAGGGCCGCGGTCTGGATCGTGCCGTCGTCGATGCCCTGCGCGAGCGCGTCGAGCTCGTCGGCGAGCTGCGCGGCGACGGATGCCTGCAGCATGCGCTCGAGGGTCCAGACGAGCGTCGCTGCGCCGAGGCCGAGCGCGACGGCGACGATCGCGACCGCGGCGGCGGTGATGCGCAGCCGGATCGACGCGCGCCGGCGGGTCGGCCGCTCGCGCGCGCGCTCAGCCACCGTCGGCCGCCAGCCGGTAGCCCGCGGCGCGCACCGTCTGGATCGCGGCGCGCCCGAAGGGCCGGTCGACCTTCCGGCGGAGCCGGCCGACGTACACCTCGACGATGTTCGGGTCGCCCTCGAAGTCCTCCGACCACACGTCGTCGAGCAGCTCGCGCTTCGTCACGACCTCGCCGCGCCTGCGCATGAGCAGCTCGAGCACCGCGAGCTCGCGGGCGCTCAGCTCGAGCCGCTCGTCGCCGCGGTGCACGGTGCGCGCCGCGGGATCGAGCCGCAGGTCGCCGGCCTCGAGCACGACGGGCCGCTCCCGGCCGCCGCGGCGCGCGAGGGCGCGGATGCGGGCGACGAGCACGGGGAACGAGAAGGGCTTCACGAGCCAGTCGTCGCCGCCGGTGTCGAGCCCCTCGACCTCGTCCCACTCGCCGTCCTTCGCGGTGAGGAAGAGCACGGGGGTCCAGATCCCCTCCGCGCGCATCGCCTGGCAGACGCGGTAGCCGCTCATCCCCGGCATCATCACGTCGAGCAGCACGACGTCGTAGGCGAACTCCCGCGCGCGCCACAGCCCGTCGACGCCGTCGTGGGCGAGGTCGACCGTCATGCCCTCGGCCTGCAGCCCGCGGCGCACGCCGTCGGCGAGGCGCACCTCGTCGTCGACCAGCAGCACGCGCATGCGTCGAGCATGGCGGCTCGCCGCTGACGCAGGCCTGAACGGCACGCGCACCCGGCGCCTGCCACTCCTCGCCGTGAGAAGATGGAGCCCATGCCAGCCGCCGCCGAGCCCCTCGCGCGGGTCGTCCTCATCGGCGGCGCCTCCGGCTCCGGCAAGTCGCGCATCGCCGAGCGATCCGGGCTCCCGGTGCTGCGGCTCGACGACTTCTACCGCGAGGGCGACGACCCCGAGCTCCCGCGGCTCGAGACGGGCGAGGTCGATTGGGACCACCCCGGCTCGTGGCACCGCGAGCGCGCGATCGACGCGCTCGAGCAGCTCGCCCGCACGGGCAGCACGACCGCGCCCGTCTACGACATCTCGCGCAGCGCGAGCGTGGGCGAGCATCCCGTCGCGCTCGACGGCGCGACGCTCTTCGTCGCCGAGGGCGTCTTCGTCGCGGAGGTGGTCGCGGAGGCCGAGCGCCGCGGCATCCTCGCCGACGCGCTGTGCGTGCACCGCTCGCGCTGGCTCACCATGGCGCTGCGCTTCGCGCGCGACCTGCGCGAGCGGCGCAAGAGCCCGTCGTTCCTCGTCAAGCGCGGGCTCATCCTCGCCGGCCGCGAGCCGGCGATCGTCGCACGGCTGACGGATGCGGGCTGCCGGCCCGTGCGCGTGCGCGCGGCCAGGCGCATGCTCGCGCGGGCAGCCGCCCCGCGCTGAGCCTCGTCAGTCGAGGTCGTCGCGCTCCTGGTCGACCATGACCTCGCGGCCGTCGACGACCTCGTAGGTCGCGGTGCGGAACGGCGCCGGGGTGAGCGACATCGCCACGGCACCGCTCGGCGCGACCCGCGCATCCGCCACCTCGAACCCGGCCGGCCGATCCGCGCCGTCGAAGACGCGCTTGCCGCTGCCGAGCACGACCGGGAAGACGATGAGGCGCAGCTCGTCGAGCAGCCGCTCGGCGATGAGGGTCTGCAGCAGCCGCCAGGAGCCGTGCACCTGCAGCTCGCCCTCGCCGGTGGCCTTCAGGACGCGGATGCGCTCGGGCACGTCGTCGGCGATGACCGACGCGGTGCCGGACCACGGGGCCTCATCGAGCCGCAGGGTCGTCGAGACGACGTGCTTCGGCGCGGTGTTGAGCCGCTGCGCGACGGGATCGCCGTCGTCGGTGACCTGCGGCCAGTAGCCGGCCATCATGTCGTAGGTGCGGCGGCCGAAGAGCAGGGCGTCGGTGCGCTCGAACCAGCCGCTGACGACCTCGCCGACCGCCTCGTCGAAGCCCGGCGCGACCCAGCCGCCCCAGCGGAACCCGCCCTCGGTGTCCTCGTCGCGGCCGCCGGGGCCCTGCATGACGCCGTCGAGGGTCATGAACTCGTGCGCGACCAGTCGCATCCGTGCCTCCCGTGATCCTCGCCGACCAGGGTGCTCGCGAGCGCGGGCGCGCGCAAGGACCTACTCCGCGGCCCGCCGCGCCTCGCGGCGCGCGATCGCGAGCCACGTGCGCGGCCCGGCGAGCCAGCCGATGAGCGTCGAGACGGCGATCGAGGCGAGCACCCAGATGCCGGCGACGAGCCAGAAGCCGAGCGTGCCGGTCAGGAGCGTCAGCAGCCCGAGGAGCCAGCTCGAGAGCGTCGAGAGCCCCGCTTGCAGCGCCGTGCCGAGCGCGGTGCCGCGGAAGGTCACCGCTGCCGCCGCGACGACGCCCGCCTGCCGCATGCGGCGGGTCGAGAGCCAGCAGCCGAGCGCGCCCGCGCCGACCGCGAGCACGACGAGCACGAGCACGACGGGCGCGAGCCACGAGGCGTCGAGCCGCTCGATCCAGTCGACGACCGCGAGGCCCCACTCGACGCCGTCGAAGAGGTCGATGATCGCGGCGCGGAGCACGATGACGACGAGCGCCGCCACGAGCATGCCCCAGACGAGCGAGGCGCCCGCCGCGACGAGCGAGAGGCCGACGGCGCCCGCCGACCGCACCGCCGCGCGCTGCGCTGCGTCGAGCACGTCAGGGCGCTCCGAGCGGGCCGCGGCACGGCTCACGCGCGCGCTCCGCGCAGCCGCACCTCCGTCAGCTCCGCCTCGTCGCGAGCGCGGGCGGCGGCCTCGGCCTCGGCCTCCTGCGCCGCGGCGATCGCGCGGGGATCGACGCGCGGGCGCGACGTCGACAGGAACAGCCAGCCGAACAGCAGCCCGACCCCGCCGGTCAGCACGACCGCCATCCCGAGGAGCCCGAACAGCGTCGCCCACATCGAGCCGAGCGTGAGCGAGGCCGACGAGCTCGCGACGGTCGCGACGAACGCGACGACGATCGCGCCCGGCCAGTAGGCGAAGCCGAAGAGCCCCGTCGCGCCCGTCGTGCACAGCCACGCGAGCCACGCCGAGCGGTGCGGCTTCGCGAGCCCCGCTGCCTTCCCCCACTGGCGGCTGAGGATCGCGCCGAGCGCGAGCAGCCCGCCGCCGACGAGCGCGCCGATGATCGCTGTCGCGAGCACGCGATCGGGCGTCGTCCACAGGGCGACGATCGAGGTGAGCGAGTCGGCCTCGATCGTGCCGACCGGCTCGCCGGCGGCGTGCAGCAGCCACGCGAAGCCGACGATCGAGAAGTAGGTGACGAGGAAGTGCGTCGCGAGCGCCATGATCGTCTGCCCGAGCCACGAGCTCAGCACGGCGGCGCCGGTCTGCCGCCGCGTCCACGGCAGCCGCGGTGGCAGCGGGGGCGGGTAGGACGCGATCGCGTACGGCCCGGCGGGTGCGTAGGACCCGGCCGCGTGCATCGGCGCGGCGGGCGCTCCGTAGCCGGACGGTCCGTAGCCGGGCGGGCCGTACACCGGCGGAGCGGCCTGCGCCGCGGCCGTCATGTGGGGCAGCGCGTAGCCGATCGGAGGGGCGTAGGGAGCGCCAACGGGAGGCGGCGCGTAGCCGGGCAGCGCCGCGGCGGCCGGCGCAGAGTGCCGGAACTCTGCTGCTGTGGCGCCCCCGGGCAGCAGAGTGTCGACACTCTGCGGCGGGAAGGACGGGGCGACCCGCGGGGCGGCGGGGTGCGGTGGCTGGTGCGTGAGCGGCACCGCGTACGCGGGCGGCGCGACGGCGAGCTGGAGCTCGCGCTCGCGGCGCCGGCGCTCGCGCTCGGCCGCGCGCGACTGCAGCGCCGTCGTCGGCACGAGCGCATCGCGCGCCGGCGCGGACTCGGCACGCACGGCGTGCGCGCGGCCCGTGCCGGCCGCGCGCGCAGCGGCGTCGGCCGG
>NZ_JAGEKO010000015.1:0-18733 GCF_017565345.1 Agrococcus sp. TF02-05
CCTCGGCGACACGTCGAGCCTGTCGAACGAGGCGCTCTCGGAGGTCGAGTACGACGAGAGCACGGGCGTGCTCCTGCTCGGCCCGCCGACCGTCTTCACCGCCGAGAACGCGGGCGACTACGACTACTGATCGCCCGATCGACTGACGCCGGGGCGCGGCGCGCGCCGCGCCCCGGCACCCCCTCCGGCCTCCGGGCCGGCCCGCAGGCAGCCCGCCGGCCTCCGCGCCGGCGATCACGAGGAGCACCATGACCGACACCGCCCAGCGGGCCCGCCCCACCCCGGGGCACGACTCCACGCCCCGGCTCGAGATGCGCGACATCTCGAAGCGCTACGGCGGCGTGCGCGCCATCCGCCACGCCGACATCACCGTCATGCCCGGCACGGTCCACGCGCTCGTGGGCGAGAACGGCGCGGGCAAGTCGACGCTCATCAAGATCCTCGCCGGGGCGGAGCAGGCCGACACCGGCACGATCACGATCGACGGCGCACCCGTCTCGATCGGCTCGACGACCGACGCGATCGGCCTCGGCGTGCAGACCGTCTACCAGGAGCCGCAGCTCTTCCCCGAGCTCACCGTCGCCGAGAACTTCTTCGTCGGCCGCGAGATCACGCGCGGCCCCATGATCGACTGGCGCGCCCAGGCGCCTCGCATGCTCGAGCTGCTCGACACCGTCGGCCTCGACCGCGGCGTCGCCTCGCAGCCGCTCGGCGGCCTCTCGATCGCCCAGCAGCAGCAGGTCTCGATCGCGAAGGCGCTGCTCGAGCAGGCGAGCATCCTCATCCTCGACGAGCCGAGCGCCATCCTCACCGACGCCGAGATCGAGGTGCTCTTCGGCGTCGTGCGGCGGCTCGCCGCCGACGGCGTCTCCATCATCTACATCAGCCACCGGCTCGACGAGCTCTTCCGCATCGCCGACGCCGTCACGATCATGCGCGACGGCGAGACGGTCTCGACCGAGCCGATCGACGAGCTCTCGGTGCGCGAGATCGCCGAGCGCATGGTCGGCGGCGCGATCGACGAGGGCGAGCACGTGCCCGGCGAGCACGGCGAGACCGTGCTCGAGCTCGAGGGACTCACGCTCGACGGCGCCTTCGCCGACGTGTCGCTCTCGGTGCGCGCGGGCGAGGTGCTCGGCCTCTACGGCCTCATCGGCTCCGGCGCGGCCGAGGTCGGCGAGGTCGTCTACGGCATGCGGCGCGCGACGGGCGGGCGGATGCGCGTCGTCGACAGCGACCGGCAGCCCGGCACGCCCGCCGACGCGAAGCGCCGCGGCATCCGCATGGTGCCCGCGAACCGCTCGTCGCAGGGCTCCTTCTCCTTCCAGAGCATCGCCTTCAACATCACGGTCGGCTCGCTCGGCCTGCTCGGGAAGCTGCCCGGCTGGGTGTCGCCCAAGGCGGAGCGGCGCATCGCCGACGACCTCATCGGCCGGCTCGCGGTCAAGACGCCGACCTCGCGGCAGCCGCTCGGCGCGATGTCGGGCGGCAACGCGCAGAAGGTCGTGCTCGCCCGCCAGATCGTCGAGCAGCCGAAGCTCCTCGTGCTCGCCGAGCCGACGCAGGGCGTCGACGTCGGCGCGAAGGAGGAGATCCACCGGATCATCGCCGACCTCGCCGCGCGCGGCACGGCCGTGCTCGTGATCACCACCGACCTCGCCGAGGTCCAGCGCATCTCCGACCGCGTCCTCGTGTTCCGCTCCGGGCGCATCGCCCGCGAGTTCCCGCCCAGCGCGAGCCAGGCGTCGCTCCTCGCGGCGGCGGCCGGCGCCGAGGACGAGCCCGTCACCCAGGAGGACGACCGATGACCACCGCGACCGAAGCCCGCGCGCCGCAGGCGGTGAGCATGCGCCGCATCCTGCCCCCGATCGTGACGGGGCAGGAGGTCGTGCTGCTCGTCGTGCTCGTGGTGCTGTGGGTGCTGCTCGGGATCTTCACGCCCGCGTTCCTCACGCCCGGCTCGATCGGCCCGCTGCTCGTGCAGGTCGCCCCGATCGCGCTCATCGGCGTCGGCATGACGTTCGTCATCATCACCGCGGGCATCGACGTCTCGGTGGCCGGCATGATCATGGTCTCCGCCGTCGTGACGGCGCGCGTGCTCGTGAGCTACGACGTGCCCGCGATCGTCGCGGTGGCGCTCGCGATCGTCATCGGCGCCGCGCTCGGCGCGCTCAACGGCGTCCTGATCGCGTACGGCCGCGTGCATCCGATCATCATCACGTTCGGCACGGCCAACGTCTTCACGTGGCTCGGCCTGCGCGTCTTCAACTCCTCGACCGTCAACGGCATCCCCTCGACGCTCGAGTTCTTCGGCCGCGGCTCGGCGGGCTCGACGCTCGGCGTGCCGCACTCCTTCGCGATCGCGGTGCTCGCCGTCGCCGTCGCGTGGTGGTTCCTGCGCTACGCGAAGTCGGGCCGCAACCTCTACGCGATCGGCGGCAACCAGAACGCCGCGCGGCTCGCGGGCATCAAGGTGCAGCCGCGGCTCGTGTGGGTCTACCTCATCACCGGCGCGCTCGCCGGGCTCGCCGCGTGCATGATCATCGCGACCGGCACCTCGACCCTCGACCAGTCGGTCGGCTCGGGCAAGGAGCTCCAGGTGATCGCGGCCGTCGTCATCGGCGGCACGTCGATCCTCGGCGGTCGCGGCAGCGTCGTCGGCACGCTCCTCGGCGCGATCCTCGTGCAGACCGTCGTCTCGGGCGTCACGCAGCTCGGCTGGCCCACCCAGCTCGGCTTCCTCTTCGTCGGCATCTTCATCCTGATCGCCGTCGGCACCGACATCATCCGCGAGCGAGCCAGGAGGGCGCGCGCATGACCGCCACCACGACGACCCCCGCCCCGGAGCGCCGCGCGGAGCCGACCTCCCGCGTGCGCGAGTGGCTCGGCTCGGGCATCCTCCGCGACCGGGCGGTGCTGCTGCTCGCGCTCATCATCGTGCTCCTCGTCGCGATGTCGATCCTCGACGCCCTCGGGCTCACGAGCGGCACGTTCAACAGCGACTACCTCGCCTCGACGCTCATCGCCTACGTGCCCCTCGCGCTGCTCGCGCTCGCGGAGCTGTTCGTCATCACGTCGGGCCGCGGCGGCATCGACCTCTCGGTCGGCTCGATGGTCTCGCTCACGGGCATCGTCTTCGCGATGCTCTACCAGCAGGTCGGGCTGCCGCTGCTCGTCGCGGTCGTGCTCGCGGTCGCGTTCGGCGCGCTGCTCGGCGCGATCAACGGCGTGCTCACCGCCTACCTCGGCTACCCGGCGCTCATAACGACGCTCGCGACCTTCTACGCCTACCGCTCGATCGCGCTCGTCGTGAGCGAGCAGCGGCC
The DNA here is from genome assembly GCF_017565345.1 of Agrococcus sp. TF02-05. Classification (NCBI taxonomy): domain Bacteria; kingdom Bacillati; phylum Actinomycetota; class Actinomycetes; order Micrococcales; family Microbacteriaceae; genus Agrococcus; species Agrococcus sp. TF02-05. The sequence continues at coordinate 3,327 of NZ_JAGEKO010000015.1, forward strand.
GATCTCGGGCACCGAGATCTCGGAGTTCTACAACGCGGCGAAGGCCGTCGAGCTCCCGGTGATCGGCGGCACGCTGCCGCTCGTGCCGCTCGGCGTCTTCACGTTCCTCATCCCGGTCGCGATCGTCGCGTGGTTCGTGCTCAACCGCACGACCTACGGCCGCAAGCTCTACGCGATCGGCACGAACGACACGGCCGCGCAGTGGGCGGGCATCGACACGCGCCGCACGCGCATGATGGCGTACGTCACGGCGGGCGCGATCTCGGGCCTCGTCGGCGTCTACACCGTCGCGCAGTTCGCCTCCGCCCGGCCCGACGCGGGCACGAGCGGCAGCGGCATGGCGCTGCCCGCGATCACGATCGCGGTGCTCGGCGGCGTCGCCATCACGGGCGGCATCGGCAAGCTGAGCGGCATCCTGCTCGCGGCGCTGCTCATCGTGTGGCTCAACGCCTCGATCCTGCTCGTCGTGCCTGGCAACGAGGGCGCGCAGGCGCAGCTGCTCGCGCTCGGCATCGTGCTGCTCGGCGCCTCGCTGCTCTCCAACGCGACCATCCGGCGACGGCAGGCAGGAGCGCCACCGCGGCTCGCGGTGCCGGCGACCGCGCCGGGAGCGCCGAAGTGACCGACCCGCTCGACGACCTGCTGCGGCTCGCGCACGCCGTGGGCGAGCCGCAGCGCGAGCTCGTGATCCTCGCCGAGGGGAACGTCTCGGCGAGGCTCGATGACGAGCGGATGCTCGTGAAGGCCACGGGCTCGTCGCTCGCGGCGTCGGGGCCCGACGACCTCGTCGAGTGCCGCTTCGCGCCGATCCTCGAGCTGCTCGACGACCCGACCGCGTTCGAGGGCGGCTCGGGAGACGCGCGCGTCGCCGAGGCGCTCATGGCCTCGCGCGTCGACCCGAGCGCGAAGCGTCCGAGCGTCGAGGCGCTCCTGCACGCGGTCGTGCTCTCGAGCGGGGCAGGTGCCGCGTGCCACACGCATCCCATCGCCGCGAACGCCGTGCTGTGCTCCGACCGCGCCGAGCTGCTCGCCGCGGGCGCCCTCTTCCCCGACCAGATCGTCGTGCTCGGCACCGAGACCCTGCTCGTGCCCTACGTCGACCCGGGGCTGACCCTCGGCCGGCTCATGCGCGACGAGCTGCGCGCCTTCGCCGACCGGCACGGCGCGCTCCCGAAGGTCGCGTGGATGCAGAACCACGGCATCTTCGCGATCGGCGCGAGCCCGGCCGAGTGCCTCCGGATCACCGAGATGGCCGACAAGGTCGCGCGCATCCTCGTCGGGGCGCTCTCGGTGGGCGAGCCCGTCTTCCTCCCCGACGCCGTGCTCGACCGCATCGACGGCCGGGACGACGAGCACGTTCGCCGCGCGATCCTCGACGCGGCGCGATAGACCACCAGCGAAGGAGCAATCATGCAGATCGGCGTCCACGGCCTCGTCTTCACCGGCACGTTCGACGAGGCGGGTCTCGAGACCGCCATCGCCGGCACGCAGCGAGCGGGGTTCGACCTGCTCGAGCTGCCGCTCATGGATCCGTTCGCGATCGACGGCGCGCTCGTGCGGCGCATGCTCGACGACCACGGCGTCGCGATGACCTCGAGCCTCGGGCTCGACGCCGCGCACGACCTCTCGAGCGAGGACGCCGCGGTGAGCCGCGAGGGCGAGACGCTGCTCGAGCGGGCGATCGACGTCGTCGCCGAGGCGGGCGGGCAGCACCTGTGCGGCGTCATCTACTCCGCGATGCAGAAGTACATGCAGCCCGCGACCGAGGCGGGCCGCGCGAACTCCGCCGCGGCGCTCCGCCGCCTCGCCGACCGCGCGGCCGCGGCAGGGGTGACGCTCTCGCTCGAGATCGTCAACCGCTACGAGACGAACATCGCGAACACCGCGCGCGGCGGCCTGCGCTTCCTCGAGGAGATCGGGCACGACAACGTGCACCTGCACCTCGACACGTACCACATGAACATCGAGGAGTCGGGGATGCTCGAGCCCGTCCTCGACGCGGGCGAGCGGCTGCGCTACGTGCACATCGGCGAGAGCCACCGCGGCTACCTCGGCACCGGGTCGGTCGACTTCGGCTCCTTCTTCCGCGGCCTCGCGCGGCTCGGCTACGACGGCCCGATCGTCTTCGAGTCGTTCTCGAGCGCCGTCGTCTCGGAGTCGCTCTCGAACACGCTCGGCATCTGGCGCAACCTGTGGGAGGACTCCGACGACCTCGCCGCGCACGCCAACCGCTTCATCCGCGACCAGCTGCGCTCGGTCGAGACGATCGCGCTCCACTGAGCATGGCCGGACCGAGCATGGCTGCGCTCGACCCGACGACGCTCGCGGCGATCGAAACCGTGCGCGAGGACGTCGCGCGGCTCCACCGCGAGCTCGTGCGCTACGGCCTCGTGGTGTGGACGGGTGGCAACGTCTCGGGCCGCGTGCCGGGCGCCGACCTCTTCGTCATCAAGCCCTCGGGCGTCGACTACGACGAGCTGACGCCCGAGCGGATGATCGTGTGCGACCTCGACGGTGCCGTCGTGCCCGGCACCGCCGGGAGCGAGGCGAGCCCATCGAGCGACACCGCCGCGCACGCCTACGTCTACCGGCACATGCCCGAGGTCGGCGGCGTCGTGCACACGCACTCGACCTACGCGACCGCGTGGGCCGCGCGGGGCGAAGAGATCCCGTGCGTGCTCACCGCGATGGCGGACGAGTTCGGCGGGCCGATCCCCGTCGGGCCGTTCGCGATCATCGGCGACGACTCGATCGGCCGCGGCATCGTCGAGACGCTCCGTGAGCACCGCTCGCGCGCCGTGCTCATGCAGAACCACGGTCCGTTCACGATCGGCAGGACGGCGAGGGATGCGGTGAAGGCGGCGGTCATGGTCGAGGACGTCGCCCGCACGGTCCACCTCGCGCGCGAGGCAGGGCCCCTCATCCCCATCGCGCCGGCCGACATCGACCGGCTGCACGAGCGGTACCAGCACGTCTACGGGCAGCGGCCCGGAACGCAGCAGGGCGACCGATGAGCGCCGAGGCGATCGAGGCGGGCCGCACGGCGCTCGGCATCGAGCTGGGGTCTACGCGCATCAAGGCGTGCCTCGTGGACGCGGCCGATCCCGCGCGCGTGCTCGCGGTCGGCTCCCACGCGTGGGAGAACCGCTTCGAGGAGCGCACGTGGACCTACGCGCTCGACGACGCGTGGGCCGGCGTGCAGGCGGCGTTCGCCGAGCTCCGCGCCGACGTCCTCGCGCGGCACGGCGTCGAGCTGCGCACGGTCGGCGCGATCGGCGTCTCGGGCATGATGCACGGCTACCTCGCCTTCGACGAGGCGGGCGAGCTGCTCGCGCCCTTCCGCACCTGGCGCAACACGTCGACCGGCCGCGCCGCGGCCGAGCTCACCGAGGCCTTCGGCGTCAACATCCCGCTGCGCTGGTCGATCGCGCACCTCCACCAGGCGATCCTCGACGACGAGCCGCACGTGCCGCGGGTCCGCTCGATCACGACCCTCGCGGGCTACGTGCACCGCGCCCTCACGGGACGCGCCGTGCTCGGCGTCGGCGACGCATCCGGCATGTTCCCGCTCGACGCGGCGGGCGGCGACTACGACCCCGCGCTCGTCGCGCGGTACGACGAGCTCGTCGACGGCCGGCTCCCGGTCGCGAGCGTCGCCGAGCTGCTGCCGACGGTGCTCCGCGCGGGCGAGCCGGCGGGCGAGCTCACGCCCGAGGGCGCGCTGCTCCTCGACCCGAGCGGCGCGCTGCAGCCGGGTGTGCCGCTGTGCGCACCGGAGGGCGACGCCGGCACCGGCATGGTCGCGACGAACGCGGTCGCGCCCCGCACCGGCAACGTGAGCGCGGGCACGAGCATCTTCGCGATGGTCGTGCTCGAGCGGCCGCTCGAGCGCGTGCACGCAGAGCTCGACCTCGTCGCGACGCCCGCGGGAGACCCCGTCGCGATGGTGCACTGCAACAACGGCGCGAGCGAGCTCGCCGCGTGGGCACAGGTGTTCGCGCGCTTCGCGGCGGCCGCCGGAGCGCCCGTCGACGACGATGCCGTCTTCGACGCGCTCTTCCGCGAGGCGCTCGCGGGGGAGGCCGACGCGGGCGGCCTGCTCGCCTACAACCACGTCGCGGGCGAGCCGATCGCGGGCCTCGACGAGGGCCGCCCGCTGCTCGTGCGCACGCCCGAGAGCCGGCTGACGCTCGCGAACCTCATGCGAGCGCACCTCTACGGCGCCTTCGGCACGCTCGCGCTCGGCATGCGCGTGCTCGACGAGGAGGGCGTGCGGCTCGACCGGATGTTCGCGCACGGTGGCATGTTCCGCACGGCGGGCGTCGCGCAGCGCTTCCTCGCCGGGGCGCTCGACGCGCCCGTGTCGGTGGGGGAGACGGCGTCGGAGGGCGGCGCGTGGGGCATCGCGGTGCTCGCCGCGTTCGCGCGCCCGGCCGCGGGCGGCGACGCGCGGAGCCTCTCGGCGTACCTCGACGAGGCCGTCTTCGCGGACGCCGAGCAGTCGACGGTCGAGCCAGACTCCGACGACGTCGCGGGCTTCGCGGCCTACCTCGAGCGCTACCGCGCCGGGCTCGCGGTCGAGGCCGCGGCGGTCGAGGCGCTCTGAGCGGAGCCGCCGGTCGGCTCAGGCGGCGAACACCGCGTGCGCGTCCGGCACGCGCTCCCGCCCGCCGAGCGCCGTGAGCTCGAGCACGACCGCGACGCCGGCGACCTCGCCGCCGAGCTGCTCGACGAGCCGCGCGGCCGCGACGAGCGTGCCGCCGGTCGCGAGCACGTCGTCGACGAGCAGCACGCGACGGCCCGTGAGGTCGCCCGCTGCCTCGATCGTCGCGACGCCGTACTCGAGCGCGTAGTCGACGGATGCCGTGGGCTGCGGCGTCTTGCCGGCCTTCCGGATGGGGAGGAGGCCGGTCCCCGCGGTCGCGGCGACGGCGCCCGCGAGCACGAAGCCGCGCGCCTCGACGCCCGCGACGAGGTCGAAGCCGCCCTCGAACGGCGCGGTCAGCGCCTCGGTGACCGTCCGCAGCGCATCCGCGTCCTGCAGCATCGGGCCGATGTCGCGGAACAGCACCCCGGGCTTCGGGAAGTCGAGCGTGATCGCGATGAGCGACTCGGCGCGGGTGAGCTGGGCGGGGGATGGCGTCGGCACCTCTCGAGGCTAGTCGCGCCTCGCAGGCTCGACCCGGCCGCCGTCGGTAGGCTCGCGCCATGGGCGACCTCTTCGACGACTACGACAAGCCCTTCGCCGTGCCCCGCAAGCGGCAGGGCACGCCGTGGGACGAGATGTTCGAGAGCAAGGGCAGCGCCCGCGGCCCGTACAAGCCGCTCTACGACGCGCTCTCGGAGATGTCGAAGGACGACCTCCGCGCTCGCGCCGACGCGCTCGCGACGTCGTACCTCGCGCAGGGCGTGACGTTCGACTTCGCGGGCGAGGAGCGGCCGTTCCCGCTCGACGCCGTGCCGCGCATCATCACCGCGGAGGACTGGAAGCACGTCGAGTCGGGCGTGCAGCAGCGGGTGCGGGCGCTCGACGCGTTCCTCGCCGACATGTACGGACCGCAGCGCGCCGTCGAGGACGGCATCATCCCCGCGAAGCTCATCAGCACATCCACCCACTTCCACCGCCAGGCCGCCGGCGTCGTCGGCGCGAACGGCGTGCGCATCCACGTCTCGGGCATCGACCTCATCCGCGACGAGCACGGCGAGTGGCGCGTGCTCGAGGACAACGTGCGCGTGCCCTCGGGCGTCAGCTACGTCATCTCGAACCGGCGGGTGATCGCGCAGACGCTGCCCGAGATGTTCTCGTCGATGCGCGTGCGGCCGGTCGGCGACTACTGCGACAAGCTGCTGCACGCGCTGCGCGCCGCCGCCCCCGCGGGGGTCGACGACCCGCGCGTGGTCGTGCTCACGCCCGGCGTCTACAACTCCGCCTACTTCGAGCACACGCTGCTCGCGCGCCTCATGGGCGTCGAGCTCGTCGAGGGCCGCGACCTGTTCACCTCCGGCGGCCGCGTCTACATGCGCACGACCGAGGGGCCCGCGCGCGTCGACGTCATCTACCGCCGGGTCGACGACGACTTCCTCGACCCGCTGCAGTTCCGCGCCGACTCGATGCTCGGCAGCCCCGGCCTCATGCTCGCGGCGCGGCTCGGCAACGTCACGATCGCGAACGCAGTCGGCAACGGCATCGCCGACGACAAGCTCGTCTACACCTACGTGCCCGACCTCATCCGCTACTACCTCTCCGAGGAGCCGATCCTCAAGAACGTCGACACGTGGCGGCTCGAGGACCCGGGCGCGCTCGAGGAGGTCATCGACCGCCTGCACGAGCTCGTCGTCAAGCCCGTCGACGGCTCGGGCGGCAAGGGGCTCGTCGTCGGCCCCGACGCGTCGCCCGAGGAGCTCGAGGCGCTCAAGCAGCGGCTGCTCGCCGACCCGCGCGGCTGGATCGCGCAGCCGGTCGTGCAGCTCTCGACCATCCCGACGCTCGTCGACGACGGCATGCGGCCGCGCCACGTCGACCTGCGCCCCTTCGCCGTCAACGACGGGAAGGATGTGTGGGTGCTGCCGGGCGGGCTCACGCGCGTCGCGCTCCCCGAGGGACAGCTCGTCGTGAACTCCTCGCAGGGCGGGGGCTCGAAGGACACGTGGGTGCTCGCGGGGCCGCGCGAGCAGCTGCCGCTCATCGACCACGACGCCGAGTTCGGCGCCTCGGGCGAGCCGATGACGCGGCCCATCCCGATCGTGACGGCCGCCGCGGCGGCTGCAGCGGCGGTCGGGGAGCACCCGCAGGACCAGTCGCCGCAAGACGCGCCGACCGGGAAGTCGACGCAGGCCGAGCAGCAGCAGCAGTCCCAGCGCGACGGAGGTGACGCCCGATGATGCTCTCCCGCATCGCCGAGAGCCTGTTCTGGATCGGCCGGTACATCGAGCGCGCCGACGGCACCGCGCGCATCCTGGACGTCTACCTCCAGCTGCTGCTCGAGGACGTCGCGGTCGACGAGGACACCGCGTGCCGCGCACTGCTCGGCGTCATGGGGCACGACGCCCCGCCGGAGCGCAAGCTCACGCGCGTCGACGTCGTCAACACGCTCGCGACCGACCGCTCGCAGCCGGCGTCGATCGCCTACTCCGTCAACGCCGCGCGCGAGAACGCGCGCCGCGCTCGCGAGATCATCTCGACCGAGCTGTGGGAGGTGCTCAACGCGACGTACGCGAACATGCCGCGGCGCGTGAGCCCCGAGCAGGTGCACGTCATGTTCGGCTGGGTGCGCGAGCGCGCGGCGCTCGCGGGCGGCATGGCCGACTCGACGGCGAGCCGCGACGACGCGTGGAGCTTCCTCAACCTCGGCCGCTTCATCGAGCGGGCCGACATGGTCGCGCGACTGCTCGCGACGCGAGCGCTCACCGAGGCGTCCGGTCCATCGTGGACGACGATCCTCCGCTCGGTCGGCGCCTACGAGGCGTACCTGCGCACCTACCGCGGCGTGCCCTCGTCGACGAACGCCGCGGAGTTCCTGCTGCTCGACCGGCTCTTCCCGCGCTCGATCCTCTTCTCGATCCGGGGCGCGGAGGACTGCCTGCGCGACATCGAGCCGCGGCAGGATCGCGTCGGCTTCGTCGACCCGGCCCAGCGGATGCTCGGGCAGATCCGCGCGGAGCTCGAGTTCACGCCCATCCAGGAGATCATCGAGCGCCTGCCGACCGTGATGGACAAGGTGCAGTCGACGACGACCTCCGTCTCCCACGCGGTGCGCGAGCGCTACTTCCCGACCCACAACCTGCCCGCCTGGACGAGGGAGGCATCGTGAGCCGGCTCCGCATCCGCCACACCACCGGCTACCGCTACGAGCGGCCCGTCGTCGCCTCCTACAACGAGTCGCGCATGCTGCCGTCGACGAGCGACGGCCAGTTCGTCATCTACTCGAACCTCGACATCCAGCCCAGCACGTCGGTCAACACCTACGACGACTACTGGGGCACGAAGGTCGTCTCGTTCGACGTGCTCGCACCGCACACCGAGCTGCAGCTGACAGCGACGAGCCTCGTCGAGGTGCGGCCGCGCATCACTGGCGGGCTCGAGCTGTCGTGGGAGCAGCTCGAGAAGGTCGCGGCGCGCGCGACCCAGTACGTCGAGCAGCTCGGGCAGACCCCGCGCACGCGCCCGTCGGACGACCTCGCGGCGTCGGCGCGCGAGATCGCGGATGCGTCGGAGACGCCGGGCGCCGCCGCGGCGGCGATCGCCCGCATGGTCGGCGAGCAGATCGACTACATGTCGGGCGTCACGCACGTGCACACCCTCGCCTCCGAGGCGTGGGAGAACCGCAAGGGTGTGTGCCAGGACATCGCGCACATCACGATCGGCGCGCTGCGGTCCGTCGGCATCCCCGCGCGCTACGTCTCCGGCTACCTGCACCCGAAGCGCGAGCCGGTGATCGGCGAGACGATCCGCGGCGAGTCGCACGCGTGGGTCGAGTGGTTCACGGGCGAGTGGAACGCGTGGGACCCGACGAACCTCATCGACATCGGCGAGCGGCACGTGAAGGTCGGCCTCGGCCGCGACTACAACGACGTGCCGCCGCTGCGCGGCGTCTACGCCGGCGCGGGCAAGAGCGAGCTGTTCGTCTCGGTGGAGATCACGAAGGAAAGCTGAGCCCGATCGGCTCAGGCTGTGCGCCGTTCAGGTGCGCAGCACGAGGTTGCGTCGCACGTGGAAGTCTGCGGCGGCGCACCTCGGACCCCTGCGCCTGTCGCCCAGGCGGTGCAGGAGTCTGCGCTCCATCAGCGATGCGCTGGGCTTCCGTCCTCGCCGAGGCGGTCGCACCCGGGGCGAAGGTGTTGGCGGCGGCGGGTTGGGCAGCCTCACTGCGAGCGATGGCGCGGCGGCGGCTGGCGCGGTGGCCGCGCCGACGGTGATCGCGCGCAGCGACTCGCCGGAGCGAACGGCACGGGCATAGGGATCGCTCGGCCGCAGCTGCGGCACGACGCGCCAGTCGCCCGGCGTGCCGACGACGAGGAGCCGGCCCGCGTGCACCTCGTGATGGCAGTGCGTGCAGAGCAGAATCCCGTTCGCGGTGTCGGTCGGCCCGCCTCTGCTCCACCACACGACATGATGCGCCTCGGTCCAAGCGACCGGCATGTGGCAGCCCGGTGTCGCGCAGCCCGCGTACTGGACGGCGAGTGCCATGCGCTGCGGCTTGGTGAAGAGGCGCTGCTCGCGCCCGAGGTCGAGCACGTGGCCGCGCTCGTCGACGACCGCGCGCTGCACGACTGCCTCGCACAGCAGCCGATCGGCGGTCTCGATAGGCACCAGGTCGCCGGTGTGCTCGATCCTGAGCGTGCGATCGCGGTGCTCGGCGCCCTGCACGTAGGCGTCGAACGCCTCGATCCCGCCGTGGAAGACGAGCCTCGGAGCTTCGCCGCCAGCGACCGGCGCGTCGCCAGAGGCGGCGTGCGCCTTGAAGAGCGCGACCAGCACGTCGTGCCGCTTCTGCTCGAGCGAGCGGTTATCGACGTCGGCCTCGGCCTCGGCCTCGGCTCCGTCCTCGGCCTCGCCTCCGTCGTCGGTCTCGGCGTCGTCGACGAACCGCACCTTCGTGCGCGGCGCGGTGTACGCATCCATCACCGCTTTGACCGTGGATCCCGACTCGGCCGTGAGATCGCCGTTGATGCCCCACATGCCGTTCGGCTTGAGCCACATGCGCACCCCGCGTTGCGCGTACTGCCGCTCGGCGTTCGGCAGTACGCCGTCGGGATCCAGGTAGGTCACGAAGGCCTTCGCGCGGACGGCGAGCAGCTCCGGCACGAGCGGGGCTGCGACGTCGGTCGCCGCCGAGACGAGCTCTTGCTCGGCCCAGGCGAGCTGCTCGAGGTCTGCCCGCGGGGCTGCCGGCGCGAGCTCGGACACGATGGTGCGCACCTGGGCGAGCGAGATCGCGCCCTCGTCGAGCGCGGCCGCGACGAGCGGGAACGGTGCTTCGACGCTGCCGCCGCTGATGCCGACCGATCGACTGGTCGCCCGGGCCATCGAGAGCAGCTCGGTCGCCTGACCCGCACGGATGCCGAACACCGAGGCGACGGCGTCCTTCGGGCTGCGCTTGCCCATCAGCGCGCAGATCGACCACTCCTCCGGCCCCCTCGAGCGCTGCTCGATCTCGCCGGCGAGCCGAACGCGCTGCGCGTCGACGATGCGGGCGAGCTCTGCCGTCTGGGCGAGCAGATCGACGACCTCTTGGGGTGAGGCGAGGGAGATGGAGGCGAGGTCATCGAGCACGGCGCGAGCGGCGCGGATCGCCGCTGCGGCCTGCTCGCTGGTCGACATCGCTGCCTCCTCGAATCCCTGTTCCGCACAGAGTATCGACTGCCGCCAACATGCGGCCGCTCGAAGACGAGAGCTGTGGACAACCGCACGAGCGTCGACGAGGGCGCCCATGCCGGCCGCTGGCGCGGCGCCCGGGCCGGATCTACCCTGCCTGCATGTGCAGGAACATCACCGAGCTCCGCGGCCTCGTGCCAGCAGCGAACGACGAGGAGGTCGAGGCCGCCGCCCGTCAGTACGTCCGCAAGGTCTCGGGCATCACGCATCCGACCGACCGCACTCGCGACGCGTTCGAGCGGGCGGTGGCGGAGGTCGCGCACATCACGCAGCACCTGCTCGACGACCTGCCCGACCGGCGGCAGCCGCCCAAGACCGTCCCGCCGCTGCGGCGGCCCGAGGTGCGCGCCCGCATCGCGGCGCGAGAGGCGGCGCTCGTCGCGTAGTCGCTCGGCGGCCGTGCGCTCCCGCGCTACGCGCCCGAACGCATCCGCTCGGTGATGCCGTCCATGACGCGCATGATCGCGACGGTCTCGTCGAGCGGCATGAGCTCGCTCTCGAGCCGGCCCTCGGCGATGCAGCGCTCGACCTCGGCGGCCTGGAACTGCATGCCTCGCCCGACGAGCTCCGGCTCGAACTCCTCCACCGCGGTCGAGTGCGCGGATGCGTGGCGTCGGCGGTAGCGCGTCCAGGCGTAGAACGCGGGGTCGAGCTCGATGACGCCGTCGGTGCCGGCGATGGTCGCGCGGTTCGAGCCGAGCGTCATCATCGAGAACGTGTGCGTCGAGATGCCGCCGTTCGCGTGCTCGAGGATCGCCGAGCCGCGGTGGTCGACGCCGAAGCCGTCGACGACGCCGGATGCCTGGATGCGGGTGACCGGCCCGAGGATCGCGTGCGCGAGCGAGACGCAGTAGACGCCGAGGTCGAGCAGTGCGCCGCCGCCGAGTGCCGCCTCGATGAGGCGGCTGCCGGGGGAGAGGTCGAGCATCTGCGAGTGGTCGGCCTGCACGCTCAGGACGTCGCCGAGCTCGCCCGCGGCGATGCGCTCGCGGACGGCGACCATGGTCGGCAGGAAGCGCGTCCACATCGCCTCCATCGCGAAGACGCCCTTCGCCCGCGCAGCGTCGACGACGGCCTGCGCGTCATCGCCGTTCGTCGTGAAGGCCTTCTCGACGAGCACGTGCTTGCCGGCCTCGATCGCGAGGAGCGCGTGCTCCCGGTGGTGCGAGTGCGGCGTAGCGACGTAGATGATGTCGACCTCGGGGTCGTTGACGAGCCCCTCGTAGCCGGCGTGCGCGTTCGGGATGCCGTGCCGCTCGGCGAACTCGCGGGCGCGCTCGCCGTCGCGGCTCCCGACCGCGACGGTGCGCATGCCCGCGGTCGCGAGATCGCGGGCGAAGGCGCCGGCGATGCCTCCGGCGCCGAGGATGCCCCAACCGGGGGAGGAGGTCGTCATGCGGAGACCCTAGTGGGATCTCCCTCGGCGGAGGGAGGCGCTCGCGGATACCGCTCCCTAGCGTGGCCTGCATGAACGAGAAGCGAGCGGGGATGTTCGGCGCCGGCATCGCGATCGGCCTCGCCGTCGGAGCGGGGATCGGGGTCGCGATGGACAACCTCGCGCTCGGCATCGCGATCGGCATGGGCATCGGCATAGCGTTCGGCGTGGCCTTCGGGGCCAGCCAGGACGACTCGCGCGGCTCCGACGGCGGCGCTGCTGCGCAGCCGGACGACGGCGGCGACAGTGGAGACGGCGGCGCCGGGGGCGGGGGCGGCGACTAGCCTCCGCAGCCAGCGGCCGTCGGGTTGGCCATGCAGTCACCGTTCGTGAGCACCGTGCCGACCTCGAAGATCTTCACGCCGACGCTCGGCGCCGCGACCGGCAGCGTGCCGGGCACGGGGAACCAGCCGCCGCCTGCGTCGACCTCGGCGGTGAAGACGACGGTGAGGGATGCGGTCACATCGTCGCGGGACGCATACGTGTGGCTCGTGGTCGTCTCGGTCCACGACTCCTCGGGTCCTCGCCAGGCGGTCCCGGATGCGGTGCTCGTCTCCGAGGTGCCGTCGCCGTAGTCGAAGACGTACGAGGTCGGCGTCCATCGCACCTCGATGGGCACGTCGAACAGCTCGCCGCTCATGGTGTGAGTCTCGGCCGTCGCGTAGAAGTTGGTCGGCGTGCCGACGACGCCCCACCCGTCCGGCTCGACGACGAGCTCGCCGACGAGCGGGCGGAACGCGGCGAGGTCGCTCATCGTGATGGGATCGGAGGACTCGGCTTCCAGCGGCTCCCCTGGCGGCGGAGGGGGTGGCGGGCACTCATCCACGTTCTCGCCCATCGCGACGCATCGGTCGTGGAGCATCTGGAGATAGGCACGCCACGCACGCTCGGCTTCGTCGTTCGGCGCGGCGATGGTCGAGCCCTCGGCTCCTGGCTCGGTCGGGCCGATGCCGGGGTGGATGAGGGAGCCGCTAACGATCACCTGTCCGGTGACTGGGTCGACGTAGCAGGCGCCAGCCATCATCTCCCACTGGTCACAGCCTGGAGGAGGGGCACCCGCGGTCGTCACCACTAGCCCGCTGAGGAGGAGCATCGCGCCTAGCCATCGCATACCGAGAGGTCCTCCGTCAGTACATCTAGCGTCTCCATCAACGGCACCTCGTCGTGCGGGGGAGCAAAGGTTGCCGACCATGCGACCAGTCCGGCTGGTGGCACGCGCGCACCCGTCGCGTCGAGCGTCTCAATCGTGGAGCCGTCTGTGCAGAGCTCAACCGCGATCCTCGACTCGTCAGATGAGATCAACCGGACGTTGGTGATCGTGGGCGTGCCCCTGCTGATGCGGCCTTCGTCGAGCGATTGCTGGATGGACGATGCGAACGAGGCGGCGAGAGTCGAGCTGGCGAACGCCTGAAGTGCGCTTGCGGAGGCGGCGCCATCTGCAAACTGGCGGTCCACGGCGATAAAGAACCGGTCGAACGATGCTTGAGCGCGTCTCACCGCTTCCGCGTCGCTCAGCGTCGACGACGGCGCAGGCGTGGCGGTAGGTGAAGGCGACGGTGTCGCGTCCGGCGGCGAGCATCCCGCGAGTGCTGCTCCCGTCATGACCGCTACGGCGAGCGTTGCGGTGAAGCGTTGAAGCATGCGGGCAGAGTACGCGAGCAGCGTCGGACGCCGACAGTGCTCTCCACAGGCTCACGAGCCGACCCGAGTGACGAGCACTCGCTTATGTCCCCCAACACAAACTCGGCCAAAGAAACATCGCGAATGGACTTGCGCTTCTCGCTCCGACCGTTATACCTTCGTGACCGCGAACTTCCACGCCAAGCTGAAAGGAGGAGCTCGCGATGTTCATCACCGACATGATTCCCGCTGGGACCCTCCTCGCTGGCGGGGTCTGCTAGCGGCGGAGCGCACGGGCCGACGGCTGCCGAGTCCATCACGGACTCGCTCTTGCCAGGCCACAGCAGGCTTCTGAGCCCTGCGTCTCCTCTCTTCACCGCACGCTGACCACGGCGGTTGCACGGCGCCCGGACACCTGCCGGCCGCTCTGCTCCCGCCGCACTCCGCGCATCCGCATTCATCACTCGAGTGCAGCGAGCGCGCCATTCTCACGCAATTCATCTTGCGATATCTCGCGCCCATTGACGGGGCGAAATCGCCATGCCAGAAAGCAGATCCACCATGTCGAATTCGACGCTGGTGCTGCCGGCTCCTCGCCGGCTCGCACTGAACGCATCGCGCCACCTGGAGCGCTGGGCTCTCAAGCCCCAGCAGCTCGAGGAGCAGCGACGCGAGGCAGAGGCCTACGAGGCGGCACTCGCCGCTCGTGAGCAGTTCCGCCTCGACGCGCTCGCGCGCACCCTGCTGCGATGACCGCAGCCACAGCGGGGCCGTCCCTTCGGGGTCGGCCCCGCTTCTCGTCGCGACGCTACTCCTCGACCAGCCGGCGCAGTTCGGCGCCGATCTCGCGCATCGACGTCAGCACCGCATCCGTCGCGTCCGTCTCCGGCGCCCAGTTCGCGAGCGACGCGTAGGCGAGCGTGCGCCGCGCGCCGAGCACGAGTCCGGCGTCGACTCGGACACCCGCATCGGTGCCGGTCTTGTTCACGATCCCGGGGTGCTCGGCTCCGTGACCGTGGGACAGCGGATCCTTCGCGAACGCCGCGGCGACCATGCTGAGGTCGACCGAATGGCCGAGCCAGCCGAGCACCCGGTCGCTCACTGCCGCCGACCCCAGCCTGCGAGCCGCGAGTCGCACCATGAGGTCTGCGAGACCGGTGGCGGATGCGGTCCCGAGCCGGGCGGGATGCTCCGGCCCCCGGTGGTCGCGCACGCGATCGTGCAGGCACACGCCCTCGATGCCGAGCTCCGCACGCACGCGCTCGACCGCATCCAGACCGATCCGCTCGAGCAGCGCGTTGGTCGCGAGGTTGTCGCTCACCGATCCGACGAGCATCGCGGCATCCCCCACCGCGAGCGTCGATTGCGCGAGGTGCTGCCACAGACCGGAGTCGCCGACCGGCTCGACGCTCGACCGGTCGAGCCGCTCGTCGAGACTGAGCTCGCCGCGCTCGCCGAGCACCGCGCACGCGACGAGCAGCAGCAGCTTCGGCGCCGACGCGGCTGAGAGCTCAAGCTCGGGCGATCTCGAGAGGACGGTCTCGCCCGTCGCGACGTCACGCACGAGCACCGACCAGGTCGCGGCGTCGGTGAGGGGCGGATGCGTTGCGGTCATCGAGGGGGAGTCTACGAAGCGGGGGTTCGTCTCGATACGCCACCTGCGGTGGCTCATCGACGAACGGGTGGCGATCGGCACGCCACTTCCAGTCGGCAGGGCTACCGTGACCGCATGGCCCGGCCGTCGTCAGCGTCCGCCGGCGCGCCCGAGAGCCGCAAGGCATCCGTCGCGCCGAAGGCCAAGCGCGCGCTCTACCGATGGCTGCCGCCCGACCGCATCGCGACCGCCGTGCGCACGGCGGTCGCGGCGATGGTCGCGCTCGGCATCGGCTCGATCCTGCCCGGCGGGCTCTCGGAGTACGCCTACGCCGCTCCGCTCGGCGCCTTCATCACCGTCGGCACCACCTTCTTCACCATCGC